>CBFHGY010000085.1:0-9329 GCA_965655465.1 Bacteroidia bacterium
ATTTGGAATTGGTTTCAGTATGTGTGTGCCTTGTTCTCCTTCATTTATTAATCTTAACTGATTTTTCTCTTGAATTACGGAGAATTTTTCTTGAACTCCAGAAATAGATATACGCCTTCTGTTTTCATCAAACAATTCATCAGAAACTTCATTGGATGAGGGGGGTTGATAATTCAGGAACGGACTCACTTTTTTGTTTCCAAACACTTTTTTCAAGCATGTACTTGAATAGCTATTGAAGCCCATGCTTAATGTTCCTGGACAACGGTCTAATTCTATTGTATTATTTAAAAGAACCTTATTCATTAGAGTTTTCAATTTTTTTAATGGTTACTGCTCCAATGGTATCACTCGTTGCTGTAACCAATAACAAACCAAAGGCATCGTTTTCATCTATTCTGTTCTGAAAACATACGGATTGTTTATTTGATCCTTCCGGAAGCATATTGAAAAAAAATGGAAATAATGATGCTGATTTATATTCTTGCTGTTTTATTGGTAAGGTTAAACTAATTGCAGGTTTTCGCTCATCATTAAACCAGGTATCTAAATATCGGAAAACAAAAGTCCCATCATCGAGCTGGTATAATTCTGCTGAAGGTTCCTTTTTATATAAAACAATCGCTTTTCTCATTTAATTATTAGATTTCTTTTACTTCCAATTTTAGCTTTAATCCAAGTGCATCCGCTAACTTATAAAGGGTTTGAAGAGTTGGGTTACCCTTGCCACTTTCAAATTGTTTTAGCGTTCTTAAACCTACACCAGAAATTTCAGCTAACTGTTCCTGTGTAACATTTAAGGTTTCTCTCCTCTTTTTTAATACTAATATCAATTCTAATAAGTGCATTATGTTGCTCTTTTTAAGCAAAAATAATAGGAATGAATTTAAAATACAACAATTAGTGCTTTTTATTGCACTTTTGTTTTAGGAGCTTATTTCTAAAAATGTTTCTGTTTCTCTCACAAATCAAAGAAATGACAATTTTTTTGATGCTTACTCAAACGGGGGAGCTTACAATTGTTGGATTTTCCCAAATGCTTAGGCTGGGTTTTATATTTTTTAGAGATTCCCACAACCAAGTTCTATTCGATTGGATTATTATTGTAGGTATAAATAATAAACAAACCCATTAAATGTCTTTAGATTACTTTAACAATAATCAACGCCAGTATTTATACCGGGCAATGTTTCTAAGCATCCTGATCGGTATGAGTCATTTTCTCAGTGCGCAGCTAAATGGCAATTATACCATAGGGGGAAGCGGCTCCAAAAACTTCGCCAATTGGAAGGAATTTGCAGATAGTCTTAATAAAAATGGAGTTTCTGCTAACGTACAGGTTAGCGTAAAAGCAAATATTACCGAATCTGATGTAATTGTATTCAATCAACACACTACAAATCCCATAACAGTTAAAAATTCCCTAAAAATATATGGGGAGAATTTTACCGTTAAAGGCAATCAAAATAGAGAAATTATCCATTTTAACGGTATAGATTATGTAACCGTTAAATCCCTACAAATAGAAAATAATCACTTAGGCGGTCGCGCTGCTGGAATCCGTTTGAGCAACGAATCGGATTCAAATACCTTCGATAGCTGTACCATTGTTTTGGGAAGTTTCAGTCCGAGCTCCGGCGATACTTCTGCCTATATAGCGTTTGCTGCGGATACTTTAATGACGAAATCAAGTGCTAAAAATAATGGGTCTTTTAATGTGATTTCAAACTGTACGTTTAAAACTAAAGGAGGGGGAGGTCCGAGATTTGCAGTGATTGATCAGCAAGGAACGAGTACTTTTACGCAATCACCAAGTGCCAATAAATTTATCCAAAATCGCATCCAGAATTTTTACAGCGGTGCGTTTCTCCTTCGTTATGTGAATGGTACCTTGGTAGAGAAAAATACCATTGACCGGATGGATGCCAAAAGTACCGATCCCCTCGACACCAGTATGATTCTGTTTCAAGTTCAAAATGCAAGAAACGGGAAAATTCCTACAAGAATTTCCGGGAATTTATGCGAAAATTTGCCCTATGTGGGCTCTTATACCCCTGCGAATTCTGAATTGGCGCAATTAACCGGTGTGAGACTCTATAATGCAGACGGTAACGACAGTGTATATCTTTTGATAGAAAATAACACGTTTCGCGATTTTAGAATGAAGAGCACCTTTATTGGAATCCACAGTTCTAAAAATGATTTTATCTCTATACAAAAAAATACTTTTTTAGGCATTTATTCGGATGGAAATTTCTCACAAGGTATATTTTTTGAATTAAATAAAGGTATACGAATTGAAGGAAATAGAATCTCCAAATGTAAATTCAGTATCAATAGCAAGAATTCAGCCTTTTTTATATATTTATACGACAATCAAAGTATTAAAGGGGAAGCCATTGAGATTAATGACAATCAAATAGATTCCAACGAGACCTTTGTGTTTTCGGGCATCTGGATATATGGAGCAAGTGATCATAACGTGAAGCGCAACAGTATCTTATCTAATACGGTATGGTCAGATGGGTGGAGTGCATTCTCCGGGATTGAAACCCGGCAATGTGGTAATTTGAATGTTATTTCAAATATCATTGCCAATAATTCAGTTCAAGGCCAGATCTTGATGCTATATTCGGAAAATTACACCTCCGGTTATACCTACAATGTGTATTATAATACGCTTTCATTTGTGGATTCGTTTAGTCAAAATCATTATCAGTATCTATCCTTTTTTTACGATTACTCAGATATTAATTTTATTGGAAATATATTACATGCTAAAGGAGTGACGGGAAGCGAGATTTATGTGCATTATTTGGAAAGAGTCGGAAAAGTTGAAGACAATTCCTTTTATATCGAAGGTAACTTTGGTGGTCAAACTTGGGTAGCGGGTACATCTTGGTATACAGATTTTAAAGATTGGTCCGACGATGTGACAATAGGTAAAACGAACTTCCAAGCAAATCCTAAATTTTTAGATCCTAAAAAAGGAGATTTTAGTACGGGTAATGCATTAAATCAAAATTCCACGCTTGCAACTAAATTTAGTGAATTTGACGTTTTGGGGAATTCTCGTAACCTTATTTCACATGATTTAGGAGCTATTGAATCTCATTTTGACGTGTCTTTAAAAGTGCCAAATTTTAAATTGAAGGATACCGTTTGTTCGGGATTTTTGGTAAATCCCAAAATATGGATAAGGAATGCATTTTCAGATACCTTAAAAAACTATGATTTAGGGATTTATATCAACGGGAAATGGAAAAAAGAAACGTTTACCAAACCTATTTTGCCCGGGGATTCAATAAGTGTGAATTTTGGTAGTGAACTGCGCCTTGATAATACAGGCAAACAAACGATTAAGGTTTGTTTATTAAGAGCAAACGATCAATTCGAAAACGACTCTGTGGACTTCGTTACATATGTATTGGCAGCTCCAGGAGGATCGACTTATGCCTCATTAAAATCCATCAGCGAAAACACACCGGTTTACGGTTTAAATATGCCTTTGGATAAAACCATAATGGGTTTAGAAATTGGGTATAAAGTAAGTGCACCGCGCAACAGAAAAAATGCAGATTATGGTAAAACATGGTCGGCTTCTACGCAGGCCTATTTTTCAAGTGGGAAACCGGTATTAGGCGCATCGGTGAAAGCGGCTAGTTCGAGCGATTCATTGATTTGGAGTTTCCTCAGTTCGAATACGGATTTAGAAGACAGTACCCTAATTTGGCAATTGAGAATCACGGATTTATCCAGTGGATGCGATACCGTGATTACGCGGAAATTGTATATCAGTCCAACTCCATTTTTAGATTTTAATACCAAAGAAAGTTTGTGCAATGGCGATACCTTAACCTTTAGGAATCTTAGCCAAGTATCTTCTACCGCGGTGTATTTAAATTATCGTTGGAACTTCGGTACGGGTATTAATTCCGATACTTCAGATTTATTTGAGCCGAAGTTCGTATTCGACAGTGCCAAGGTATATACGGTAGATTTGGATATTCTTAGTTTGCCAGATAATTTCAAGTTCCGTGTTTCTAAACAATTAGATATCAAGTCCAAACCTAAAGTGGCTTTTGATAGGGACAATGCCTGCGACGGATTACCGGTGAATTTTACCAATAAAACCCTTCCGGCCAATGCTAAAATGATTTGGAATTTTGGAAAGGCGGATACCGTTATATCAAAAACGAATTTTCAACATCGATTCTTGGGTTATGGGAATTATATGGTTACCTTGAAAGCGGAATCAGGAGCATGTGTAAGTACAGAATCCATACGCATTGCGGTCTATGAGCAACCTAAAGCACAATTTGATTGGAGTGCAGGAAGCTGTCAGAATGAAACGTTTGTGTTTACCAACAAAACGGTAATGAATGCCAGTTTGTTTGGAAATGTATGGAGTTTTGGAGAGCTGGATAGCAGATCTACAGATAAATCTCCCAAAAATAAATTTCAATCTGCAGGAATCAAACAAGTAAAACTCAAGGTGAATTCTGAATTTGGATGTATCGATAGTATCGAAAAAAACATTACCGTTAAAGCATCTCCAAATTCAGAATTTGAAGTTTTTGATACTTGCAGTTTAAGACTGGGAGTGGCCTTGGATAAAACCGCCGCAATAAGCGGAATTAATGCCAACAGGTTTTGGAATGTAAATGGAGTTTCAAAGGGTGGTAGCGATACCTTATTCATCAGCTGGAACGATACAGGGTGGCATACCATTCAGTTAAAGGTTGATTTTGATAATGGGTGCTCGGAAACTACCATGCGAACGGTACGCGTGTTAAGGGAACTTAAACCAGAATTTTCCATGGAAGATGCGTGCAGTGGCGATACGGTTTACTTCAAAAATAATACTCTGGTTAAAAATGGAGATCAAGTAAATTGGTTTTGGGACTTCGCCGATGGAACGACCCATACGGAATTCGAGAAAAAACATGCCTTTAATATGCCACAAACGCGCACACTGAATGTGATGTTGCGGGCAACATTAAACGGGGCATGTGAAAGTCAAAGGGTACAAGCAATTAATATTTGGGAAAAGCCAAGAACCTGCGAGTTTATAAGTACACCCGCTTATGATGTGGCGTATTATGCCTTAAAGTTTGAACCAGCTATTGACGGGGTTGCTGGCGGACAGAACAATGTTACCTACACTTGGAATTTGAAAGGCTTTCAAGAGCAAACGAGCAAGGGAACGGACGCTTCTGTGGTCTATTCACTTCCAGAAGACGGGGCCTATGATATGCGTATGGTGGCCACAACGGATGATCACGGATGTACCTGCAATTCCAGGGCAATCGCCACTTTAGATAGGCTTTCTAACCGTTCTTTAAGTGCTATGATATCGGTTTATCCAAATCCATCTACTGGTAGGTTTACCGTCAATAATACGAGTTCAGAAGCGCTTGAATTTAAGGTTTACAACACCCAGGGTCAATTGGTGTGGGAATCTAAGGAGGAACTTCAAGGAAACGAAATCGATTTAACGCATTTGTCACATGGTGCCTATCTGATGCACATCAGTACCCATTCAGGAAAGTCACACATCGAAAAAATCAATATTTTATCGCGTTAAATTTATTTGAAATTCCTGAATGAAATAATCTACCGTTGCTCGATTGTGTTTACTCTTGTATTGCTCAAAACAAATCGCCGAAATCAAATCCATTTTCTAATCGTTCTTTTCCAATCTTTTGATTTTCTGCTAAGTACCACAATAGTAGCTCTTTGTAGAAATTTCGATCTGCGGTGTTCAAATCCTTTTGGAATTGATTTACGAGTTCGTTTAAGGCCGAAATTTCGCTTAAGGATTCTTCATATTCCTCATCAGTGCTTTCGTCGTACAAAACAATACCGCCTTCTTGGATGAGTCCGGCAAGTAGCTCGTCATAGGGAGTCGCCTCTGACTTTTTACTCAACTTTTCTATTCGGGGGAAATACCCTGGAACCAAGCTTTTAACTGCGGATTTGATCAGCTGCTCGGCTACAAATGCCCCGCCCTCTTGCTCACCCTCATACACCAATTCTACCTTGCCCGTAATCGCAGGAATTATGCCCATAAAATCACTAAGGCGGGCGGTTGTAGTTGTTTCTTGGTTGCGCAATGCTCTACGTTCTGCAGTGCTCACCAAACTTTCCAACATGGAAATACTCATGCGGGCACTTACCCCACTTTTTAAATCTATATATTCACTTTTTCGGGCCTCAAAAATGATTTGTTCCAATAAATCACGCGCGATTTCTGGGATATACACCCGCTCGGTTTGATGCTTGCTTAACTGCGCTTCTTGTTCCGAAATTTTACGGGCGATTTCAATATTTTCGGGGTAATGAGTTAAAATTTGAGAACCTATGCGATCTTTTAAGGGAGTAATGATGCTGCCTCTATTGGTATAATCTTCAGGATTTGCGGTAAATACAAATTGGATATCCAAAGGCAATCTCATTTTGAAACCGCGAATTTGAATATCCCCTTCTTGCAGGATATTTAGCAAAGCAACTTGTATGCGCGCCTGTAAATCGGGTATTTCATTTATTACGAAAATGCAGCGGTTTGAACGTGGAATCATCCCATAATGAATTACACGATCATCGGCATACGATAATTTCAAATTGGCAGCTTTAATAGGGTCGATATCTCCAATTAGATCAGCAACAGTTACATCTGGCGTAGCTAATTTCTCTGTGAAACGCTCAGAACGGTGTAGCCAAGCAATGGGAGTTTCATCGCCTTTTTCTTCAATTAATTGTACGGCATATCTCGAAATAGGGGCTAAAGGATCGTCGTTAATTTCTGATCCTGCCACAATGGGAATGTATTCATCCAGAAGATTTACCATCAATCGGGCCAATCGGGTTTTCGCTTGTCCGCGCAGTCCCAATAAGTTGATATTATGACGGGATAAAATGGCTCGTTCCAGTTCTGGAATTACGGTGTTTTCGAACCCATATACGCCTGGGAAAGCGGTACTTCCGGCACTAATATGTTGGATTAAATTGTCGCGTAATTCGTCTTTTATGGTTTTATTCTTGTATCCGCTGGCTTTAAGCGCGCCTAATGTGTGTATCATTTTATTTAAGTCGTTTTTTTCTGTTGTTGGCATAATCGTGAAAAATCATTTCTCCCAAACCTTTGAGTCCAGTATAGAAGGCTTTACCCTGATTGGCTTCGGTAAAAGTATCTACAAATTGTTGCAAATAGGGGTCGCGAGCAATCATAAAGGTGGTAATGGGTATATGTAATTTACGGGCTTGAGCCGCTTGCGTATAACACTGTTCGGTAATATATGGATCGAGTCCGTTGCTGTTCATATAGTACCTGCCATCCCTCTCGCGTACGCAACTTGGCTTGCCATCAGTTATCATGAAAATTTGCTTATTGGAATTCTTTTTTCTTCGAAGCATGTCCATCGCTAATTGAAGGCCGGCCACGGTATTGGTGTGGTATGGACCAACTTTTAAATAGGGCAAATCTTGAATACTTATGCGCCAGGCATCATTGCCGAACACTAAAATATCTAGGGTGTCCTTTGGGTATCGGGTAGTAATGAGCTCGGCAAGGGCCATTGCGACTTTCTTTGCGGGCGTAATACGGTCTTCTCCATATAATATCATAGAGTGACTGATATCGATCATCAGGACCGTGCTCATTTGGGCGTTGAATTTCGAATCTTCAACGACTAAATCGTCTTCGTCGAGCTCGAAATCGCCTATTCCATGGCGTATTTGGGCATTTTTAAGACTTTCTGTAAGGGAGATTTTTTCTAAGCCATCCCCAAATTGATAAGAACGAAATTCACCCGTTAGTTCATCACTAGGACCTGATGCCTTGCTTTTGTGATTTCCAGAGGCGCTTTTGCGAATATTGCCAAAAATTTGATCTAAAGCGGTTTGACGGATGGCCCTTTCGGTTTTTGCGGTGATACCCAAACTTCCTGTACCATCGGAGTCAATTTCTTCCCGGATATATCCTTTTTCTTTGAGTTCGGCGATAAAATCATCTATAGTGTAATTTTCATCGGTCAGTTGGTATTCCTTGTCCAATTCTCTGAGCCACGCAATTGCTTCGTCGAAATCTCCGGAAGTATGAGTAATCAATTCTTTAAAGATATCGAATAAGGCATCGAAAGGAGCGATAGCTTTGGCTTCAAATTCTTTAAAGAAAAAGCCTTTACCATTTAAGGATGATATCATGCTATAGTAACGGATTTATTGCTTGAATTGTTCATTGTTGCGGAATTAATTTGAGTTAAATCGTATGAATTTTCGTAAACAAATAAAAGGTGATAAAGCGTGGGTTTCACGCTGGTGGCTTAAAAAATAAACTTAGTGTCGCTTTGACACAAACTTTTTTATTCCTAACTTGTTCCTTGAATATGAAAAATGTGTCTGTTGGTATCCAAGACTTTGGTCTGTATCTCCCGAAAAAATTTCTACCCATCGAGGCTCTTTCAAAGTTAAGGAATATCGAATACGCAAAATTAAACCAAGGTTTAGGTTTGAAGGAAATGTCGGTTTGTGAACCCCACGAACAAGTGGCATATATGGCAGCCGCTGCTATTATTGACTTGGTTGAGCATGTTATCGATAGCCAACAATATCCAGATGCGGCTGCTTTTTTTAATGACCTTGATCGCTTGTATCTAGGAACCGAGAGCGCGGTTGATGCCGCCAAGCCGAGTATCACATACGCTTTGGAATTTTTAGAGGCAAAATATCCGGGTCAATTCAAACATATCGATATGTTAGATATGACATTTGCGTGTATCGGAGGCGTGGATGCGATGCAACAATGTATCGACTATGTGCGGTTACGTCCACGTCGTCGATGTGTCGTAATTAGTGCAGATTCTGCGGTGTATGATGTCCAAACTGGTGGAGAATACACGCAGGGCGCCGGTGCTATTGCTGTTTTAATTGCTGCCAATCCCGAATTGGTATCCTTTGAAGGGGAAACTGGGGTAGCGGTACATCATGATTTTGACTTTTATAAGCCCAAACGGTATTTTTCAAAAGTGGATATTGCTGTAGAGCTCCTTTCGAAATTAGGAATTGAGGTTCCAAATGGAAAGGAATTGAACAAGGTTTTAGAAACCACTCAAATACCAGTTACAGGATCTCTAGAAGGTTGGCCTTCTCATTTTTGGGAAATTCCCGGTAATCAAATTCCTGTTTCTCGCAACGAGCCCGTTTACGATGGACAATTCTCAAATTCCTGTTTCGAAAAACGGGTAGCCGATGCCAGTGCGAATTTTCTTCAAAAAGAGGGATTGAACAATTTGATCTCATTTGAGCAATGGGTGTTTCATTTACCTTAT
>CBFHGY010000086.1:0-8666 GCA_965655465.1 Bacteroidia bacterium
TGGTCTTGGGGAGTGATTTCTACCAAGCCAATAATATGAAAACCTTCAAAAACTTTGGGGTCTTTCAATTCATTTAATAATTGTGAAGCGGTTTCCCCCGTTCCAATAACCAATGTTTTATAGCCCCAAATCCGACTTCGGAATTTTTGGATTGTATAGGTAGCATTGAGCAGTCGTAAAATCAGAGTAGTACTAAAATGAAAGACAAATAAAATGCCGAGGGAGGTGTAATAATCTTGATAATTTGAAACGCTATCATCGAGAATAAAGAGGAAAAATAGAATGAGTGTTCCAAAAATGGAAGTAATAAAAGTGTTTTCCAACTCCTTTAAACGAGATCTCCGTAAAATGAACTGATAATGTCCGGTAAGGGCATAAATAAAAATCCAGAACAACGGAATAAAAATCAATCCAAGATATAGCTTAATGTCTTGGTTTATAGGTATTTGATATCCGTGTTTAACCGCTTCTATTACATTTTTTCGGTATAAAAACAAGACCAACCAACTGATCAAAGCTGCGGAAAAATCCCCTAAAACATGCCAAAATAATCGAACCGAGGACTTTTTCATTACTTTAAATAACTTAAACGTATGTTATCGATTAAAAATTCTGTTGAGCCCGGGTGATTTTGCGGTTTATCTAGGCTAAAGAAGATTTCATATTGTGTTGAAGGAGGTTGCCCTTGAATTTCATAAATTAGATTAATGTAGAACCGCTTCCAACTGTTATTTGTTGGGTTTACAGTCATGTAAGGGATATACTCTATTTGTGTACTTCCAAATCTGCGAATAGCCACTAAAACCGGCAATGCCGTGTTGATGTCAAATTCTAAAATGGCATCTCTGCCATCTGCAGGAAGCGAATTTATCCGGCTAAAAAAAGCCATATCGATACTTCTAAAGGTATCAATATCATTGAATCTGGTTACAAATACTAAAGAGGAATCTTTAAAGCGCTCATTTAAAAAAAAAGGCCTACTTTCAATTCGGGTATAATCAAGTGAATCCTTTCGGATGGGAATAAACGTAGCACTGCTATCTTCAAAATCTTCTTGCCAAACTACTTCAACGTTGGATCGATAACGAAAGGTGGGAGTCCAAATAACCGTATTTTCCCGTTCTAATTGCAAAGTATCCAACAATACATTAACGCTTTTATATGGCGTTAGTGTTTGTGAATTTCCATTATTTTTCACAAATGGGACCGCCTGAATTTCTACTTTGCCACCGGCATCAACAGGGAATTTGCATGGAATAGGGAAGGTTCCTATCGTTTGATTATTCACATAAACCTGTACGGCTTTTATATCGTGGATATTGTTTCCGTTGATAGAACTGGCATCTAAATTAACTTGGTTTATTTCAATATAAGCAGGTATAAAGGATTTTTCTACCTTGCAGGAAGTCGCAAGTAAAAACAAAAAGGCAAGCGAGAATAGAAAAGATTCGCCATGTTTGGGCATGGCGCAAAAATACGGAATCTAAGTGAAAAGACTTGAAATTATAAACGTTGGTACCTGCGTTTTACTTTTTCACACACTACTTCAACCATGTCGGCTACATCTAGAAGCTGAGACAATCCTGAATGCGGAGTCTGCTGTTTATCGATATTTTCTATGAAATTTTGAAGTTCGGATTTTCGAACATTATACGGAGAAATATGCCTTTCTAAAGTAATTCGATTTTCAGAATTCTGAATCTCTCCTGGGTAGAACTCCATTTCTAAAGAAAGTTGGTCGCTAGATAAAGACATGCGGGACTCCTGCAATTGATTTTCAGCTAAATCAATTAAAAGCATGTTTTCTTTTTGATATACCATTATTCTATGCGTGTTTTTGTCGATCGCACGACCCACTGAAACATGACAAATGGCATCATTGTGAAATTCAATATGCACGTTTAATAAATCAGGATCTTCCCCAAATAAAAACATAGGTCTTGCTGAAATACTCCGAATTGGCGATTTCATGATACGTTGAACCAAATCAAATTCTTCAGATAATCGCTCAAAAATCCAGGTATCAAATTGACCTTTTTTCGGCAAAGGACCATGCTTTTCTACTTTAATAAATCGGGGTTTATTAATCAATTGCAAGGCACTCTTTGATATGGGGAGTCCGTAAAGAGTATTCCCAAATTGAAAAACGGTACGACTTTCCATACGAAGTTTTTCAATCTCCTCTACTTCAGCACTTGACCATTCCCGGAAACCATCGAAAAAAACATGTTTTCCCATGCGAATCATTTGTCTAATTACCTCAAAATCGATATTCGCAACATGTCGGGTAATGATAAATGCATCCCCTTTCTCGATAACTTCCATCATTAAGAAGAAATCTTCGAACATATTTTGATTTCGGGTATCGTCTGGGTCGATAAACCCTACAACCGTAACTCCTTTGAAACGTGCAAGTTCATTGGTATATTCTTGTGTTGAGAGGGAAGAACCCAAAAGGATTACCTTTTTCATTAATACAATTGTTCTAACTTTGTGAGAAGCAAAAATGGGTCTTAGGTTCAACAATCAAAAAATCGATTTCACACAATATGTGAAGAATGAAATATGATAGATACAGCAGTTCATCAGGGTCGTAGACATAAGCTAGTCAGGGAATTAGCTGCTAAAGGAATCGATAATCATGCGGTTTTGTCGGCAATAGTGAAGGTGCCCCGTCATTGGTTTTTCCCAAAAGACTTCGAACAATACGCGTATAGGGATGCTGCTTTTCCCATTGGGTTTGAGCAAACTATTTCGCAACCATTTACTGTGGCATATCAATCTCAACTTATTGATATTCAAAAAGGAGAAAGGGTTTTGGAGATTGGAACGGGAAGCGGATATCAAGCAGCTGTGTTACTTGAAATGGGAGTGGAATTGTATAGTATTGAGTACATAAAGCCCTTGCTCGAAAAAGCAGCTAAATTATTAAAACCATACAAAGAAAAGCTTCATTTAATTCATGGAGATGGGAGTAAAGGGATTCCCAAATATGCACCTTTCGATGCTATAATTGTAACCGCTGGTGCGCCTGCAATTCAGCAAGAGTTACTTAAGCAACTTAAAATTGGGGGCAAACTGGTAATTCCGGTTGGAACAGAAAAAGAAAATCAGCGCATGCATAGACTGACGCGAATGTCTGAAAATAAATTTCATCGTGAAGTATTGGGTGAATTTAAATTCGTTCCTTTAGTAGGAGAGGGTGGTTGGAAATAAACCTCCCTCTACTAATAATGAAGTATTGCGTTTCATCCAATTTCTAAGCTGAAATCACCCCTAAGGATTCATAGCAGCTTCTATTTCTTCAGTAGTTATTGGGAAGTCTGTCATCAAGTCAATAAGTTCATTTTGATGCAGCCAAACATCATTTTCGATACGAACACCGATACCTTCTTCAGGAATATATATCCCTGGTTCAATAGTTAATACTGAATCCTCGGGAATCGGCTCAAAACGATACATTACGTCATGAACATCTAACCCTAAATGATGACTTGTTCCATGCATGAAATATTTTAAATAGCTTTTCGGGTTATCTTTAATTTCTTGGGAAGTAAACAAGCCTAGTTTAACCAATTTTTCATTACAAAATGAAGCTACCTGTCCATGATAATCTGGAAGAACGAGTCCGGGTTTTAATATCGTTTTTGCAAAATTATGGATATCTAAAACGGCATCATAAACTGCTTTTTGTCGGGTTGAGAATTTGCCATTAACAGGGATACATCTGGTACAATCTCCATTGTAATTGCCGTATTCTGCACCAAAATCTAAAAGCAATAAATCTCCATCATTGCATACTTTATTGTTTTCAATGTAATGCAGTACACAGGCAGATGCGCCGCTTGCAATAATTGGATCGAACGAAAAACCGAGACTTCTATTGCGCACAAATTCATGGATGATTTCTGCTTCTATTTCGTATTCCATTACTCCCGGTTTAATGAAATTTAGTGCCCGATGAAGTCCTTTGTGAGTAATTTCTATGGCTTGTTTTAAAATATTAATTTCAAGTTCAGATTTTGCCATTCTTAAGCGTGCCATAGTGGGAGCAATTCTCTGGAAAGTATGGGCAGGGTAACGTTGCTTTAACTCTTGGGTAAGCCATAGGTTGGAATAGGGCACTTGACTGGTAAAACGATCGTTTTCATTTAAATTAACCCAGATGGTCTCTGCCATTAAAATTAGAGCATGTAAAGTTTGCCAAAGTTCGTGATACCAAAAAACGGTTTGAATACCCGATGTTTCATAGACTTGTTGTGGACTCAAGCGAGCGCCGTCCCAAACGGCTATTTTTTCATTGGTTTCTTTAACAAAAATAAATTCTCTGAATTGCGGATTGGGGCAATCTGGAAATGAAACGAAAACCGTATCCTCTTGATCTACACCCGTGAGGTAAAATAAATCGCTTTGCTGGCGAAAGCTATAAAATGCATCTCCATTTCTAGGAGTTTCCCAATTACTATGAAAAAGTGCGATGCCTCCACTAGGGATTTTATCCGCTAATTTTCTCCGATTTTCTACGAATAACTCTTGGGGTAGGCGATTATATTTCATGATTATGTCAGTTTTTCTTACACAAAAGTAACCATCCTTTAGAATATTCACAGGGAAATGTTGCTCATGGGTGTCCATTTTGATTCAAATAAATATATTAATTTATTGATTTTTAGATTGTTGTGTGTTTTTATTTAGCAGGCATAGAACATCCCTAATCATATCTCATTGTATTGTCGTAATCAATTCAATTACCTTGTCGGTTGTAGGTAAACTTTCAAAAACTTAAATTTGAGGCAACACTATAAATTGTTTTAGTGTCAATGAATCAGAAACCAATCTATTTGATATGAGAATAAAAATACCAATCCTGCTCTTGTTAATGAGCTTTTTTCTAACCCCAAAACATGCGAAAGCCACCCACATGATGGGAGCTGACATGAGTTATCAATGTTTAGGGAATGGCAAGTACAAAATTACGGCAAAGGTATACCGCGATTGTCGGGGTGTATCATTAAGTCCGGTTTCGTTTGGTGCTTTTGCTGGAACCAATGGAAGTAACCAGTGTGGGAATGTATCCCTTTCAGGCATGACACGAACAGGAATTCGAGACGTTACAACGCGTTGTTCATCTTCTTCCAATCCATGTAATCCTAAAAACACTTACGGAACTGGAAAAGGGGTAGAGGAACATACTTTCGAAGCAACTATCGATTTTACAAAATCTCCATTGAGCCAATTCAATGGAAAAAGTGCATGTTGTGAAGTTACGTTTTATGTAGGCCAATGCTGCCGAAATGGTGCGATAACTACAGGTGCTGCGAATGCGGATTTTTACACTACATGTATGATTAACATTTGCAACATTGCTAAAACAGACAAGACATGTAACAGTTCTCCGCAACTTTCAAATGAACCGGTGGGATTTTTATGTTGTAATACCCCATGGTTCTACAACAATGGTGCGGTAGATACGGTAGACTTTGACTCCATTTCTTATAAATTGGTAAAAGGAATCCGTGGATTACCTTCCTCAGCGGTAAATTACTCTTCACCGTTTACAGAACGTTATTTCATGACCCCTTTTTGTATCCCACCTAGTGCTACCAACATTAAATGTACGCCAAACGTAAACGTGGATCCTCCGCGCGGTTTGTATTTCGATGAGGATAACGGGGATATTATAACCACACCTATTAAGTGTGATGAGGTGCCTATATTAGTAATCGATCAAACGGAATTTCGTAAAGATACCACAGGCAAATGGGTCGTGATTGGTCGTACCCGAAGGGATATGCAAATGTGGGTAATCGACGAATGCGGTTACAATAAACCTCCTATTATTAAAGGACCTTTTAACTGGAACTTGTGTGAAGGAGAAAAGATTTGTAAAAAGATCAAAATAGAAGACGAGACCTTTACTCCGAACCAAACCATTCCCGACACGGTTCTGGCAACTTGGAACGGGGGTATACCTGGAGCAACCTTTGAAGTGGTGGATCCAACCAAACGCGAAAAAGAATATGAATTTTGTTGGGAAACCAAAGTTGGTGATGCTTCGGATGTATCTTATACCTTTACGGTTCGTGCGACAGACCAACACTGTACCCCACCGATGATTTCTATTCGTTCATTTAAAGTTAAGGTGAACCCTAAAGCAACTACAGATCGTCATTACGATACTTTAAAATGTGGACGCTTTGCATTTACGAGTAAAATTCCTGGAGGCTTTAAAGGAACACCAACCTACAATTGGAGTGTTCGCGATAGTTCCGGTAAAAAGGAATTAAAATTTAGCGGTAAAATGAGCGATACCATGAATTATTATTACGGCGGTAAATACATCATAGTACATACCATAAACAACTCATTCAACTGCCCCACGATTTATCGTGATACCGTGGAGCTTCCAGCTCCGCCGATGGTAAGTATGGCAACGACTGACTCATTTGCGTGTTTTGGAACGGACATCACGATGAAGGCGAACGTATTAAATGGTAAACCGAACTATTCTTATAAATGGGATCGCTATACCTATGTTTATGATTCGGCAAAACAAGATATCAATATTAAGAACCCAAGTCATGTAAGTGGCGATACCTTCCAGTCATTGAAGTTTGTAAAATTCCAAAAGGATACGGTAATACGTGTACAAGTTACCGATGGCGATGGATGTATTTTCTACGATACCGCTGCGATTTTAGTAAAACCCTTGCCAATTTTGAATTTAGGGCCAGATCCACGAATTTGCACGTATGAGAATTTTACATTCGATGCCGCTAATGCCGATACGGTAGATTACTTCTGGAATACCGGTGATACCACACAAACCATTACCATGAACGTTGAAAAAGATTACAGCGTGACAGTTGTAGAGCGCAATTGGTTGTGTGAACAAAAAGACACCGTTCATTTATATGTAAACGATACTGCAATTGCATTGGCTGGAATAGATACTACCATCTGTCACCAACAGTCTGCTAATATCAAAGCCAACCACAAGCCTGCATCTGAATCAGCAGTATACGAATGGACCGATATCAAAGCGAATAAGATTCTAGGTAAGAATCAAGATTATGTAGTTAATCCAAGAAATACGAATGCTACGGGTGGTAGTATGCAAACCTATAGTTACTCCTTATATGTTAAGGTAACACAAGGCGGTCACACCTGCGAAAACTACGATACGGTTTTGGTAAATGTAAATACCTTACCGGTTGTACAATGGTTGAAAAAACCATTACCCTCAGAGTGTTTTGATTATGGAGACATCGAATTGAATAGTTTCTTGAACGTGGGTAAGACCAATGGTGTTCAAATTTGGGGAGGTACCTTAAATAAGAGAAATAACATGGTTGATAGCATGTTGCCTACCCGTCACGTTTTCAAAACTACAAATTTGAACAACAGCCAGCTTCAAAATGGTAAAAACTACAGCGAAGAAATTTACGGATGGTACAAAGACGAAAATGGTTGTATCAACTATGATTCTACAATTCAAAGAATTGATGGCAATCCAATACTAGAACTTAAATCTCAGATTTATTGTCAAGATTTAGGAGAAATCAAAATGGATGAGACCATTGTATTCCCTAAAACAAAAGCAGGAAAAACCTTTGACTGGGTAGTAAAAGAGTGGGCTAGTGGAACAGATTCAGCGAGCCTATTGGTAAACTTAAATCCATGGGGTACCCCTGATTGGAGGTTTAAATTTGGATCTCAAACTGAAGATTTCTACCAGGGCAATTACAAATTCAACTTGTGTATTGTAGATATTATCACAGGTTGTCAAAGTTGCGATACCGTTAGTATCAAAATCATTGGAGAACCTGTTGTAAGCGTTCTAACTCCAGATCCTGTTTGTGTTAACTGGGATACATTAGACTTGAATAAGTATGTAACTGTTAACGGAATGAATGCTTCAGAAGTAAGCGGTGGACGTTTTGAAGTGGGAGATGTGGATTATTCAAATTCAGACCCCCGCGTAGGAATGACCTTGCCTGAAGGACATTTATTTCCACCAAATAAAGGTCCTGGTACCTTCAAAATTCGTTACTATAACGATGGAACGGGTTGTTTGAAAGTAGACAGTTTCTATGTTTATGTTAACGACACTCCGGATGCGGTATTGTTGGCGCCGATGGTATTGTGTAGTTCAGGTCCAACTTTAGACTTGAATTCTCGTATCGACATGGCTAGTACCCGACCACAAAGTGGAATAGCAGGATGGGAAGGTCCAAATTTAGTAGGTTCTGTATTTACACCTGTAAGCACGAACACAGCTGAGATCGAAGGCCCTTACGATATGAAACTTGCTTACACGGATAATAATGGTTGTGCGGACACAGAAATCTATCAGGTCTTTGTGAGAACGCAACCAGAGATTAACATTACTACACTTAAGCCGTATCCCCAATGTGAGAATACACCATTCCCTATACAAAGCGAGAGTAAATTTAGTTTAAATACGGTTTCTTGGTCGCTTTTAAATGGGTCTGATGGAAGTATTGATAATGCAAACGCAGAAAACATCGTTTATACACACGGCCCTAATGATCAGGCCAATAAAATGGCTATGTTAAAAGTATCTACGGTAGCAATTCCCAATGAAGTTTGCCCACAAGCAACGGATTCTATCTTGGTTGTGATACATCCATATCCAGTTTTAG
>CBFHGY010000087.1:0-8334 GCA_965655465.1 Bacteroidia bacterium
CCAATTCCACCCCGTTTCTGAGGCGATTATTCACGCAGATTTTATGCAGGTTGCTGAAGGTAAGAAAGTGGTTATGGAAGTGCCAGTTCGCGTGGTTGGTAACTCACCAGGTGTTCGTGCCGGTGGTAAATTAGTTAAGAAAATTAACCGTTTACGTTTACGCGGTTACTTGAAAGATATGCCTGATTTCGTAGATGTATCTATTGATACCCTTGAAATTGGACAGAGTGCGAAAGTACGTGTGCTTTCATTGGAGAACTTAGAAATCTTAGATGCTCCTGAAAACGCAATCTTGTCAGTTAAGACAACGCGTGCATTGATGCAAGCTGCTGCCGAGGCTGCAAAAACTGGAAAATAAGTATCCAGCGTTTGTTTGTGATTTTAGAAGAGGCTGTCTTAATCGACAGCCTTTTTTTATGGCAATTTCATTCCTTAATGGAAATCCTGCTTCATTCGATTCTGTAATATGTTAAATCTCAAACAATGTATTCTCTATAGATTCATTGAACTGATAATAAATGTGTTACGTGATGTTTGCTTAGTGAGAATATTTCCTCACTAGCATTGCAAAAGATTTTTTAGGGTTAAGCGGGAGGGTAATTTAATTGTTCCTTACGCCACATTAAATAGCCCTTTATGGCCAATGCGATGAATACGCCATATAATGCGGCCGTTATGTAAGACTTCCCCCAGTAGAACATAGGTGCATAGCATATATCTGCTAAAATCCATAAAAACCAATTCTCAATCCATCTATGAGCCTGCATCCAAAGCCCCGTTACGCTTAATACCGTTAAAAAGGTATCTAAATAGGGCATTTGAGCGTTAGGGTTTATGCGTAAATAAATAAATACCCAAATTCCATAGGCTATAAAGAACACAAGCGTTGTTTTTAATGCTGTTTTTGGAGGGATATTCTCAATTTTTTTTTCAGATTTAGATTTATTTAAAGAAGACCAAAACCACCAACCATAGGCCTGAAATAAGAAAAAGATTACTTGTAAATAAGACTCTGAAAAAAAGCGATTTTGATAGAAAACAAAGAAATATAAAATAGAAGCCAACATGGCTATGGGCCAATTTAGAATATGGTTTTTAGCGGCTAAATATACACACCACAAAGACAGTAGAGCCGCAATAGCCTCTAAATAATGAAACCAAAGCATTCTGAAAATCGGTTGTTCGGAGATGTAGTTTAAGATTTCAATCATTTAGAATCATCGCAAAAATAGGGCAATAGATAGAAACACCTTAGTTACTTATGCCAATCTTCGTTATTTTTGTTCAAATATCTAAAACACGCTAACTATGTTCGAATTACAAAAATTATCCTACGAATTGAATGCGTTGGAACCGCATATCGACGCAAAAACCATGGAGATTCACCATGGTAAACACCACCAAGCTTATGTAAACAATTTAAATGCGGCTATCTCAGGCACTGAATCTGAAGGCAAGAGCATTGAAGAGCTAATGGCCCATATCAGCAAATTAACTCCAGCGGTTAGAAATAACGGGGGCGGACATTATAATCACAGTCTATTTTGGGAGGTAATTGGCCCAAATGGCAACGGGGCTCCAACGGGTAAATTGGCAACAGCCATTGATGCAAGTTTTGGTTCTTTTGATGATTTTAAGACCCAATTTGCTAATGCAGGTGCTACAAGATTTGGAAGTGGTTGGGCTTGGTTATTGGTTCAAGATGGTTCTTTAGTTGTAAGTTCAACACCAAATCAGGACAATCCTTTAATGGATATAGCGGAGGTAAAAGGAACGCCTATTTTAGGTCTTGATGTGTGGGAACATGCATACTATTTAAACTATCAAAACAGACGTCCTGATTATATCGCTGCATTTTGGAATGTAGTTAATTGGGACAAAGTGAGCGCCCTATACGAAGCAGCTACAAAGTAAAAAATTCTATTAAATATTTAAAGGGCCGAGGTGTAAAACTCGGCCTTTTCTGTTGTATGACTTCTAATGGCTTGCACTTTCATGAGGTCTATTAAAATGCGGCTGGCTCTTCGTTTTCCGAGGTTGAATTTCTTGCAGATTTCAGGAAGTGTTGTTTTTTCAGACCCACCTATAAACCGAAGTATTTCTTGTTCCGTTTTTCCCAAGGTGAATTTCGCGGCTTTTTCACTGCTACGCATGAAATCAACGCTGGTTTTAGATGCGAGAATGCATTTATCGTTAACTCGAACATGTACCCACCATTTATCGTCTTCCCCTCGCGCATAATACGGTTTCTGTTTGCCTTTGGGAATGTTCGCTTTTAAAACGATTTTTCCTTCTATCAATATTTCTTCTACACTGTATTCAATAGCAGGTTTACAATGAAACCCTGCAGCCAGATCGAGCATGTGAATCTCATCTTCTGTTTTTACACCGGCAATGCTGCCATTATCTCGCACCCCAATCAATAATACGCCCCCTTCAGTATTTGCAAAACTCACCATGGATTTGGCGATTTTACGTGGGTTTTGAATCACCTGTTTGAAGTCGAGTTTCAAACCTTCTCCTTGTTCGATGAGTTCTTTTATGGGGTGTTTGGGAATCATTTATTTTCCAGGTACATAATTTAAGTATGAAAACGCATCAAGGTCAAACGTTTCGTTTGCCGCATCTAACAAGTCTTCAGCACTCAGTCGTTGTATTTCTGTTAGGGTTTCCTCAATTTGTTTGGCCCTACCATACTTCAGAATTCCTTTCCCTATGTGAATTAACAAACCATTGCGGTTTTCGTTTGCCATCATCAACTGTCCACAAATTTGATTTTTAGCTTGAGATAATTGCACTTTACCCAATTTAATGTCTTTGAGTCTCT
Source organism: Bacteroidia bacterium (assembly GCA_965655465.1). Lineage (GTDB taxonomy): Bacteria > Bacteroidota > Bacteroidia > NS11-12g > UBA955 > VMCP01. The sequence continues at coordinate 2,828 of CBFHGY010000087.1, forward strand.
TGATTTCTTTTTCAATCAATTGAAGGGATTTTTGCATGTATTTTTCCTCACAACTGATATAACAATGGAACATACCGGCATCGCTATAGGGCTGATAACCGCTTTCGATATTATAGGCATACCCATATTTTTCCCGAATACTCAGGTTCAATCTACTGTTCATGCCGGGTCCACCCAATAAATTATTTAAAAGCAGTAATGCGAACCTTTTGGGATGTGTTTCGGAATAGGCAGGAACTCCGAGGATGGCATAGGCTTGTCCAAAATCAGATTCTTTTTGGGATCTGAATGGGGTATAATCCCAGGGCGTGTTATTATGAAAAATCGGACTTGCCGGAGCGAATTGTTCTTGAGTAAAGGTGCTGACTGTTTGCAAAACACGTTCAGCAGAAATACTTCCGACAACAACAAAAACCATATTAGTAGGATGGTAGTTTTTTTGGGTAAAGTGCAATAAATCATCTCGAGAAATAGACTGAAGCGATTCAATATCTCCCAAGATATTATGCGCTAAGGGGTGTTCCTTGAATAATAATTCTTGAAATTCGTCGTAGATATTTTCCTCAGGAGTATCGCGATACATTTGAATTTCATCGGCGATAACCAAGCGCTCTTTTTTCAATTCGTTTTCGGGGAAAACGGACCTAAACGCAACATCGCATAAAATGTCTACGGCACGTTTGAAATGCGTGCGCTGAACGGTAGCATAAAGTGTAGTTATTTCCTTAGTAGTAAATGCATTAAGCTCACCTCCTACTACTTCTAAGTGGTTCAGGACATGGTATGTTTTGCGTTTTTGGGTCCCTTTAAAAAACATGTGTTCCAGGCAATGTGCAATCCCTTGGTGTTCGCCATCGTTTCGGCTACCGGCATGGATAACAAAACCGCAATGAACCAATGCAGAAGAAGGTGTTTTAACATGTGCAACCCGCAAACCGTTATCGAGTGTGTAAAGTTGATAGGCAGATCGGCTCATAAAATTCAAAATTACTTCAGGTTATCTGTATTTTTGTAGTATTCATGAAAATCAATTCGACGGAAGCACTTATTCAGGGTCTGAAAAACGGTACATATAAAAAGGTTTTTATTACAACGCACCACAAGCCAGATGGTGATGCCATGGGATCCACGCTGGGCTTGTTTCATATTCTTAAGGAATTAGGGATCGAATCGCAGGTAATTACACCTACCGATTATTCGGAATCCATTGCATGGCTTCCTGGCAATGAGGGCGTTGTTAATTTTGAAGAATTACCTGAAAAAGCAAAAGCATCGCTTGCCGCTTGCGATTTGGTTTGCTGTTTGGATTTTAATGTGCTTTCTCGAATAAATGCTTTGGGGGATTTGATTGCTGAGGCAAATAAACCCATTCTTTTAGTGGATCATCATCAAAATCCAGATGATTTCTATACTTACGCCTTTTGGAATAACGAGGCATCAAGTACCTGTGAATTGATTTTTGAATGGGCACGCGATAATTTTGGTTTGGACGTAATAAATAAAGATGCGGTTACCTGTCTGTATACTGGTTTGATGACGGATACGGGTAATTTCCAATATAACAATACTAAAGCAAATACTCACATCATTGCTGCTCAGATGATGGATATAGGCGTGGATCACGTAAACATTCACGAGCGTATTTACCATGTGTTTTCCGCAAATCGCAGTCGATTATTCGGTTATTGTTTGTATAAAAAGCTAGAAATTTTAGAAGATTGTAATACTGCCTTAATTTACTTGGACCGGGAAGAGTTGGAACGTTTCCAAGTAGTAACCGGAGATACAGAAGGTTTGGTTAACTTTGGATTGGGAATTAAAGGCATCGTTTTGAGCGTTTTAATTATTGATCGAACCGAACGTGTTAAGATGAGTTTCCGAAGTAAAGGGAGTTTCAAAGTAAATGAATTTGCAGGTAAATTCTTTAGCGGAGGGGGGCATTTTAATGCTGCAGGAGGTCAAAGCGAAAAGCCATTAATGGAAGTAGTTGAAACGTTTAAGCGTGAAATCCAAAATTATAAAGAAGAGCTAAAGCAAATAACCATATGAAAAATCAGCGCATATTAACATGGGCGATCTCCATTTTAGCCTTGTTATCGATAGTACTTTATGCCTATCGAAGTTTTTTTGCCTACACCACCGCTGAATCGGGAATGCAATATCGGTTTCTCAAAGGGAAACCCATTAACGCTGCTTACAGCGACGATCATTATTGTTTGATTAACTATATGATTATAGGTCCGGAGGGAGACACCTTAGTAAGTTCATATGGAAATGATACCTTGGTGGAAGTGCCATATCCGCCGGTTGCTACGAATGAATTAACGGAGGCCTTAAGATTGGCTTCCCCAGGAAGCAGGGTAGAAATTAAACTCTCTACCGACAGTCTAAAATTGAAAAACTCGAGTGATTATCGGGTGCAACTATTACCCAATGGGGAAATGGCCAAGGTGATATTTGATTTAGAAAAAGTGATTACCAATCAAGAGTATTTTCAGTTTCTTGCCAATAAAACCTTCAATAGGGCTTTGGCTGAAAATAAAGCGATTGACACCTACGCCGCAAAGAATAAAGGACTTTGGCAATTAGATACGTTTGAAATGATCAAATATCGTGTTTTGAGCGATACCCAGGGGGTGTTTTGTGATATGTGGGTTTCTCCAAATTTATTTGGGAATGCACCTATTCATAAAGCGGTTGATCAAGTTAGTTTTGATGTAGTAGTAAAACGATTGAATGGCGATTTGATTTACGACAGTCGTTTAGAATACAAACAATACATGGCGGAAATGGGAGCTCAAATTCATCCCATTCGCGCTTTAAATCAACTTCCATTTTACGTAGATGAAGGAATGGATGTAGAATTTTTAATAACTTCGGATTATGGTTTTGGTTCTAAGGGAAGAATTGGCGTGCCGCCTTATACACCATTATCGGTTCGAATTTTTAATGTAAAACCCATAAAATGAAAAAGAATATTTTAATTACCGGTGGAGCTGGTTTCATTGGATCGCATGTAGTTCGCAGATTTGTAAATCGGTACCCTGAGTATCAAATTATTAATTTAGATGCACTTACCTATGCAGGTAATTTACAGAATTTAACTGATTTAGAAACGGCAGAAAACTATACGTTTAGAAAGTGTGATATTACAAATGCAAGTGCTGTGGAAGCAATTTTTACGGAGTTTAAAATTAATTCTGTCATTCATTTAGCTGCTGAAAGCCATGTAGATAGAAGCATAACCAATCCTATTGATTTCGTTATGACCAACGTAGTGGGAACCGTAATTTTACTTAATGCGTTTAAAAAATATGGTGACGTAAGCGAAGGTCGTTTTTACCATGTAAGTACGGATGAGGTATACGGCACACTAGGAGATGAGGGGAAGTTCACAGAAACCACTCCTTATGACCCTAATTCGCCATACAGTGCAAGTAAAGCAAGTTCCGATCATTTTGTACGCGCTTACCACGAAACCTTTAAATTGCCTATTGTAATTAGTAATTGCTCTAATAATTATGGAAGTCATCAGTTTCCGGAAAAATTAATTCCCTTGATGATTCATAATATTAAGAATAATAAACCTTTACCCGTTTACGGAAAAGGCGAAAATATCAGAGACTGGTTATGGGTAGAAGACCATGCGTCGGCCATTGATGTGATTTTCCACAAAGGACGCAACGGTGAAACCTATAATATTGGGGGTAATAATGAATGGATGAATTTGGACCTGGTGCATAAGCTTTGTGAAATCATGGACCGCAAACTGAACCGGGTTCCTGGTACCTCAAAAGCGCTCATTTCATATGTTACCGATCGTGCGGGTCACGATTTTAGATATGCCATCGATGCTTCTAAATTGGAAACGGAATTGGGTTGGAGTCCTTCGGTAGCTTTTGATCAAGGGTTTGAGAAAACCATTGATTGGTATTTAGAAAACGAAACTTGGTTGGAAGGGGTAACCAGTGGGGCTTATCAATCCTATTATTCTCAACTTTACGACGGACGTTAATTCATGTCAGAAATTCAACTTTACAATACCCTAAGCCGAAATATCGAACTTTTCAAATCGATTATTCCCGGGAAAGTGGGCATGTATGTATGCGGACCAACGGTTTATGGCCCTCCACATTTAGGACATGTAAGAGGGCCCATTGTTTTTGATGTATTCCGAAGATTTCTTAATCTAAAGGGATATCAAGTGCGCTTTGTGCGCAATATTACTGATGTAGGACATTTGGTGGGCGATGCGGATGAGGGTGAGGATAAACTGCAAAAGCAGGCTCGGATGGAACAAATTGAACCCATGGAGGTAGCCCAAACCTATACCGATGCGTATAATTGGGTCATGGATGCCATGAACGTTTTACGACCCAGTATTGAACCTAAAGCATCTGGACATATCATCGAGCAAATCGAAATGATTGAATCCATTATTGCCGCAGGTTTGGCTTATGAAGTTAATGGATCCGTATATTTTGATGTAGAGTCCTATCAGAAACAGCATCATTACGGTAAGTTGAGTGGTCGGGTTTTGGATGATTTGATGGCGGGTGCGGGAAATGCAAGCAGGGAATTGGAAGGGCAATCAGAGAAACGAAATGCACCTGATTTTGCTCTTTGGAAGAAGGCAAGTCCTGAACACCTCATGCAATGGTCAAGTCCTTGGGGAAAAGGATTTCCGGGGTGGCATATCGAGTGTTCTGCAATGAGCGCTAAATATCTAGGTACTGAATTTGATATACATGGAGGAGGAATGGATTTGCTATTTCCTCATCATGAATGTGAAATTGCTCAAAGTACGGCGGCACATACCCACGAACCTGCCCGTTTTTGGATGCATCATAATATGATCACGATCAACGGACAGAAAATGGCCAAAAGTTTGAATAATGGCATTAAAGTTCAAGAATTATTTGAAGGAAATCATCCCCTTTTAAGCCGTGGGTTTGGTCCTAATACCTTGCGTTTTTTTGTACTTCAAGCCCATTACCGCAGTACATTGGATTTCTCCCAAGAGGCATTAGAAGCCTCAGAAAAAGGCTTGAAACGCTTATTGGAAGCATTTAAAAAGCTTGATTCTTTAGTTCCAGAAGCGAATTCGACCATGGAAATTTCACCGGTTTTAGAAGCTATTGATGAGGCTTTATGTGCCGATTTAAACACCCCGATTGCCATTGCTCAATTCTTTGAATTGGCGAAATGGATCAACACCGCATCCGATAAAAAAGCAGGGTTTACAGCAGATGATATTGCGCGAATGAAGCAAGTTATCGAAACCTATTTTTATGGGACTTTGGGTTTGCAGATTTCTGAAATGGCAGGAGATTCAAAAATGGATGAAGTAATGGAAATTTTAATCCAATTAAGGTCAGAAGCTAAGCAAGATAAAAATTATGCCTTAAGCGATGCTATTCGCAATCGATTGAAAGATAAAGGCGTTGAATTGATGGATTCCAAAGAGGGCACTACCTGGAAATTAAGCTGATGCCCGGTCATTTTAC
>CBFHGY010000088.1:0-6682 GCA_965655465.1 Bacteroidia bacterium
TTGTTAATGGGATACGATGTTATACATGGCCATCGGACTATTTTCCCAATTCCACTGGGACTTTCTTGTACTTGGAACCCATCATTAATCGAGGCCAGTGCTGCAGTTGCCGCTAAAGAAGCAAGTGCGGATGGTTTAAACTGGACCTTCTCTCCCATGGTTGATATTGCGCGCGATCCTCGATGGGGTCGTGTTTCTGAAGGAGCAGGTGAAGATCCTTATTTGGGATCCATTATTGCCAAATCCATGGTTCACGGCTATCAAGGCAGTTCTCTCAAAGATCCTGATCACATTTTGGCTTGTGTAAAGCACTTCGCCTTATACGGTGCACCGGAAGCAGGTCGAGATTACAATACGGTAGATATGAGTACCTACAAAATGTACAACGATTACTTACCGCCGTATCAAGCGAGTATTCAAAGCGGTGTTGCCACGGTTATGACATCGTTCAATGATATTAATGGAACGCCTGCTACCTGCAATGAATTCATGTTGCAACATATTTTGCGTAAATCATGGGGTTTTGACGGCATGGTCGTAACCGATTATACGGCCATAAACGAGATGGTTAAACATGGTATTGGAACTGAAATGGAGGTAAGCAGACGTGCCATTAAAGCAGGAGCTGAAATGGATATGGTGGGAGAATTATACCTCAATCAACTTGAAAAAGTGGTTGCCAAAGATTCTAACTATCTCGCTTACATAAACACCGCTTGTGAAAATATTCTAAAAGCCAAATACCGACTTGGTTTATTTGAAGATCCATACAGAGGTCTGCAGGACGACAATTCAAAAGTACTCCTGTCTAAAGAATTTAGAGACGTATCCCGAAAAGCAGCGGAAGAATCTTTTGTGCTCCTCAAAAACGAGGGTGTATTGCCCTTAAAATCCACACAAAAAATCGCTTACATCGGTCCCCAAATTAAGCGCAAAAGAGATTTAATTGGCAACTGGAGCGGTGCCGGTGATTGGAATCAAGCCGTTAGCATCTGGGATGCCGTGAAAGACAACAAAGGAACTAGCTATGCCTTAGGTTGTGAATTGTTGGAATCGCAAAACTTAATCGATCAACTGCAGCCACATGGCGCCAACCTCGAAAAATCAAATCTCTCAGCATCCAAACTTATTAAGGAAGCGATTAAAGTGGCAAAGAAGTGCGATGTAATTGTTTTAGCCTTAGGGGAAGCCTTTGGAATGAGCGGAGAGGCAGCATCCATGAGCCAAATTCAATTGCCTCAAAATCAGGTCACGCTTCTTCAGGAACTTAGCAAACTCAATAAGCCCATTGTTTTGATATTATTAAACGGAAGACCCTTAGTTTTAGGGCCAATTTTAGGCTCAACCCAAGCCGTACTAGAATGTTGGTTCCCTGGAACAGAAGGCGGTTATGCCATCGCAAATACCCTTTTTGGTATCAACAATCCAAGTGGGCGCTTAACCATGACTTTCCCTAAGAATGAAGGTCAAATTCCGATATACTATAACGCAAAAAATACAGGCAGGCCCTACGATAAAGATCAAAAATACACCAGCAAATATTTAGACGCTTCCAACGAACCTGAATTCCCCTTTGGATTTGGTTTGAGTTATTCCAAGTTTGAATATGGAATTCCCCAATTAAGCTTCGAGACGGATAACATAACGATTTCAATTTCTGTTCAAAACATCTCCAATAGAGCCGGGGATGAAACGGTACAATGTTATTTCAGAGATGTTGATGCCAGTTATACCCGACCTTTAAAGCAATTGATCCGCTTTCAAAAAATCCATATTGAAGCCAAGGAACGTAAAGAAATAACCTTCGAAATTCCAATCAATGAATTAGGGTTTTATACCCCTGATGGTACATGGATCGTGGAGAAAGGTCAATTTGAGTTCTTTGTAGGAAATAATTCGACCAATCATCAAAAAATGAACTTCGAATTATAATAGTCGCCTTATAAAATTGCTCACCTAAATCTTCCCTTACCCAATATTTTAGGCGGGATTGTACAAATATTGCAATTTGATGACAATCACTTATTGTTGCCTTAATATTCCCTTATTCCTTTGTTAAAGGCAGGTTATGGCATGTTAATGTATATTGAGGCAAATTCCGAAAATTTGTCTAAACAATTCCTACAAATACTTATTGTTTAAGTTACAAATTCTGAGATAAAGTAAGTAGTATTGAGGTATTAACACATTAAATCAAATCTTACAATGAAAAAAGTATTACTATCATTATTTACCCTCTCAACGTTGAGCCTCGTTGCTCAAGTTGAAGGTACATGGATGTTAACTCCAAAAGCAGGTTCTTTTGGCGTTGGTCCTGCTAAAGGAGATTATTCTTGGTGGAGCGTTCCCGAAGCTGAAATCACAGGAGCCCGTGCATGTCAGTTTGACGATGAATTCGTATTCCACCCAGATGGCACATTTGAAAACATTCTTGGCGATCAAACTTACATTGAAGGTTGGCAAGGTTCCGATGGTTGTGGCACCCCTGTTGCTCCTCACGACGGAAAAACCACCGCAAAATGGAGAGCCAATCCCGATTATACCATTACCATAATTGGCAAAGGTGCTTATTTAGGTTTGCCTAAGCCATACAATGGCGGTGAATTGACCAACCCTGCAAATGCACCCGATAGCATTACCTATGAAATCACTCCCATTGACGCGAACAATGTAATCGTTGAAATTAAAATCAGTGATGCTGGTGCATATTGGAAGTATGAATTAACGCGTAAAATGGAAACCATCGATCCTACTGGATATTGGCAGTTAGCACCTAAAGCTAATGCAATGGCTGTAGGTCCTCAAAAAGGCGACTATTCATGGTGGGGTAATCCTGCGGAAGAAGTAGCAGGTGCACGTGCTTGTCAGTTCGACGATTACTTTGTATTCATGGAAGATGGTACTTTCAAAAACATCTTAGGCGATGAAACCTTCATCGAAGGCTGGCAGGGTTCTGATGGTTGTGGCGCTCCTGTTGCTCCTCACGACGGTTCTACAGACGGTAAATGGTCGGTAGATGCTGCTACGGGTTCTCTAAAAGTTGTAGGAAAAGGCAACTATATCGGAATTCCTAAGGTGATCAACGGTGCTGAATTGAAATCTCCAACAGAAGCAGCGGATTCCATCATTTACATGGTTACTATGGTTGAAGATACGATGATTTTGGAAATTCAAGTTGCCGCATCCGGTACACATTGGAAATTCGAACTAAATCGCGTTGCTGAACCAACCATGAGTAGCAATAAAATCAATGCAAACGGTTTAAATATTTTCCCAAATCCAGTAAATCAAACTTTATTCATTTCTAATGTAGAAATGGTAAAACAAGTAAACATTCGTGATTTGTCTGGTAAATTAATCCTTATCAATAACAAAGTAACTGCAGCTGGAATAGATGTTTCCTTCTTAAATTCAGGCGCTTACGTTATTGAATTGCTTACTGCAAACGGCGTTCAAAACGCTAAATTTATTAAGCAATAATTCTTTATATTTAGTTTAGAAAAAAACCGATCATTTTATGGTCGGTTTTTTTTATGGCGTAAAATCAAATCTTCCTGGTCTCTAAACTCAATATGAAAATTATATGCCGTATTTTTGTACCATGTCGGAAAAATACGCGCAACGCGGGGTTTCCTCCCAAAAAGAAGACGTTCATAACGCCATTAAAAATGTAGATAAAGGTCTGTTTCCTAAAGCCTTTTGCAAAGTAATACCCGATTACCTTACCCAAAATCCTGAGCTTTGTACCATTGTACATGCCGACGGTGCGGGCACCAAAAGCAGCCTCGCCTATGCCTATTGGAAAGAAACCGGCGATTTAAGTGTGTGGAAAGGCATTGCCCAAGATGCCATCGTCATGAATACCGACGATCTCATTTGTGCCGGCGTAACCGGACCTTTCCTCCTTTCTAGCACCATCGGACGCAATAAACAGAATATTCCCGGTGAAGTCATTGCCGCTATCATCGATGGCACCGAAGAATTCTGTCAAAACATGGCCCAATACGGCATCCAAATCCATACCACAGGCGGTGAAACTGCCGATGTGGGCGATTTGGTTAAAACCATTATCGTAGACTCTACCCTGGTGGCCCAAGCCAAGCGCAGCGAAATCATCGATAACGCAAACATCGGTCCCAACCAGGTTATTGTGGCCTTTGAAAGCCACGGACAGGCTACCTACGAGGCGGAGTACAATGGCGGTATGGGTTCGAACGGACTTACCAGCGCACGACACGATGTGTTCCATTCCGATTACCGCAGTAAATATCCCGAAACCTACGATAACAATCTCAACACCTCGGTGGTATATTGTGGCTCTAAGAAATTCACCGATTCTATTGGGGGAAGCCCATTGAACGCCGGCAAACTCGTTTTATCACCTACCCGCACCTACGCACCTTTAGCCCAAGCCATTTTTGAAAAGCTTGGCCGTGAATGCATTAAAGGCATGATTCACTGCTCCGGCGGCGGACAAACTAAAATCTTGCATTTTGCCGAAAACGTACACGTTATTAAAGATAATTTAATGGAGATACCGCCTTTATTTCAATTAATAAAAGAAGAAAGCGGTACCGAATGGCGAGAGATGTTCCAGGTATTCAACATGGGCCATCGTTTGGAAATATATACTGACGTCGCATCGGCTTCCCAAATGATAGAAATCGCAAAAACCTTTAACATAAAAGCGCAAATAATAGGTCGCACCGAAGCATTCGCAGGCAAAAAACTAAGTATTATAGGTCCTTGGGGTGAATTGGTGTATTAATGTATGAGGGTATTGTAGTAGGAAATGAAATCCGTATTGCAATAATCGCAAATCTTTTAAGGAATATATTTACCTTTTGCATCGTTAAAGTATTAAGAACTATGAAAAAAATTACTTTTGCTGCCTGTTGGGGCATGCTTTCCTTACCTATCATGTCGCAAGTTTCCGGAAATGCCACCTGGAATGAAAACAACCGATTTAAAAATAACAACTCCTATTCGGCACCCATACCCGCTGATATGGATCACGATGATGTACAGATTTCTTACGATGCCAATTCACGCAAACGAAAAGACAAACAAGTGGGCAGAGCCGCCAATGGCATGGTATCTAACAGTTACCAGTGGCATGTGCCCAGCGGCATGAATCCCATAAGCTCCAGTAACGAAGCCACCGATATCCAAATACACATCCTCAAAAACGCCACCCCCACCGCCTATACCGCCATTTTCCATATTAATCAAGCGGGAGAAAAGGTATCGGAACTCGATAGCAATCTGAATCGCAGACTGCGCAAATTTGTGGCCTTAGGCAAAGAAATCGGTCTTAAACAAAGCGATTTCTATACCGATATGATTGCTTTAGTTCCTATTTTCAGAAAAGAGAAAAAGTTATTTTCGAGCACCTATGTAGAGGTCCCCAAGGGATTTGAAATCCAAAAGAACGTACACATACGCTACGACCATGCATGGCAATTAGATCGACTATTCTCGATGGCGGCCCAATGCGAAATTTACGACCTTATCAAGGTAGAATATCATTTTGATTCGATGCAAGCGGCCCAAACCGAAATGCGTAAAAAAGCGCTAGAATTACTCAAATTACGCACTGCGCATTTAAAAGCAACCGGTATAAACGTTGATACGTGTTTCCGAACGCTCACCGAAAGCATTCAACAAGTAGATCCCGTAGACCAGTACAAACCTTACCAACCGCTGGCTATCAGCGCCATCACCGATGATGCCACTACACCCGAAACCGCAGCAAGGCCTAATCGCAGCACCTTATTCCACAATCGTTTATCGGAAGACCGCTACGACGCGGTTATCAATCCTTCGCCTTTAGAGCCAAGCATACAAATCACGTATACGGCTTATGTACATTACGAACGCAAACTTCCGGTGGTACAGCAAACCAAAACAACTACGCGTACCAAAATTATGATGGTAACGCCCCAGGGTCAGATTACCGAAAGATGGATGGATTAATGTAAAACACGTTTGAATTTCACAAACGCTTAATGAAATTCGCTTTGAATTCTTTAAAATAATCGATTATAAAAAAACCGGCTTGCGCCGGTTTTTTTTAATCCAATATCACCCAACTCGGACAATGATCGCTATGCACCGCCATCGCATCAATTCCCGAATCCTTTAACTTCGCTTTCAAATCCGTGCTCACCGATATATAATCGATCCGCCAACCCTTATTCCGAGAGCGCGCGCCAGATCGGAAACTCCACCAAGTATAATTATGAGGCTCCGAATGCAACTCCCGAAAACTATCCGTAAATCCACATTCAAACCACCGATCCATCCATGCACGCTCCTCGGGCAAAAATCCAGAAGAATCTTTGTTCCCCTTAGGATCGTGAATGTCTATTTCGCGATGACAAATATTGTAATCTCCACAAACTACTAAATTGGGAATCACTTGCCTTAAATCACGTATATATTCAAGAAAATATTCTAAAAACTGCATCTTTATGTCCTGTCTTGAATCGCCCGAAGACCCACTTGGAAAATACACACTCAACACACTTCCCCAGTCATAATCAGCCCGAATTACCCTGCCCTCCGCATCAAATAATTCATGTCCGCAGCCATAAACCACCGCATTCGGCTCCTCCTTACTTAAAATCCCCACCCCACTATATCCTTTTTTCTCTGCTGAATACCAAAAACTTTTATATCC
>CBFHGY010000088.1:6782-8253 GCA_965655465.1 Bacteroidia bacterium
TTCGGCTCCTCCTTACTTAAAATCCCCACCCCACTATATCCTTTTTTCTCTGCTGAATACCAAAAACTTTTATATCCCAATCTCTCAAAACCACTCTCATCTATTTGTGAAGCTAGGGCCTTAATTTCCTGAAAACATACCACATCCGCCTTCGACTCATCCAAATAATCCACCAATCCTTTGCTCATTGCTGAGCGAATTCCATTTATATTATACGTCGTGATTTTCATAATTCAATACTTCCCAAAGTTCGATAATTTTTCCCAATCCCTTTCCAAAGATTACACCTAAAACTTTCACCGCACCTCTGGTTACAATTTCTTCAATACATTCCGAAATCACTCCACGATACTTCGCAAACCAACCAAAAAAGACCACAAACGAAGTGAGCACCATATGAGGCGCCAGCCGAGTCCCACTAACAAAGTGAGTCCCTACTCTACTAACAACAAATAACCTGAATCATATTCAACTTCCACCCATCCATCCTCGGAAACCCGGTTCGAACTGCTCGTTTTATGCGGAAGCTCCAGCGTTTCACCCCTCAAATTCCAAACTAAATTTTTGGTGGAAACCCCCTCACAACGGCCACAAGGCAATAAGGATATATTCGTGCCTTTAGGATACCACTTTTTGAATTCCTTAGGAAGAAAAAATGCCCTCGAATAATCGTCGATGAACGTAATATTTAAACGGTCGTTCCATGCCGCTGCGGTGAAAATATTATTAAAATAATGGTCCATCCGACCGCCCCCAGCCCAAACAACATGTACCGAATGAAACCCGCGACCGATCAAATATTCAAATCCCTTCTGCATATCCGTATAGTCCTGATTCGGTGTATGCACGCTCTCGATACCCATGACCTGCGCCCGTTCCGCTAAGGCTTCCCCCGAATCAAAATCTCCCAACCATACATCTACTTTTATATTCCAATCCAATACCCGTGATAAGGCTCCATCTATAACTATAATAAAAGGACTCCATTCCATCAATTCCTCTAATAAGGCGATTGAACATGCATCACCGTCGGCAATCATTAACGCCGCTTCTTGATTATCTCTAATAATATGATGAGAACTCACTTTGCAAAAATGCAGATTTAATTGGTTTACATCTAAATAAACATGTATTTGGGACCTTTTTGTGGGATAATTTATTACATCCCTCCATTTTATATGGGTAAGCGTAAAAAAGGAACGAATTTTGTGGGATATTTTACGTTAAACAATTATGCAAGCACATTTACTCTGGGCCGATGATGAAATCGACCTACTCAAACCCCATATTTTGTTCCTCGAAGGAAAAGGCTATCGCGTAAGCACCGTGAATAACGGACGCGATGCTATCGACACCGTACGAGTAACCGATGTGGATTTGGTTTTTCTAGATGAAAACATGCCGGGTATATCCGGAATCGATGCGCTGGCAGAAATCAAACAAATCAAACCCAATCTTCCCGTGATTATGA
>CBFHGY010000089.1:0-8147 GCA_965655465.1 Bacteroidia bacterium
TAAGGGTAAATGTCTGCACGGCTTAAATAGCAAAGCTTTCGCCACAACCGCAGGTGCGTGCAGCATTGGGATTGATGAAATTAAATCCCTTTCCGTTCAAGCCATCAGAAAAGTCTAATTCTGTACCACATAAGTACAAAAAGCTCTTCATATCGCAAACGATTTTTAAGGTTTCATCACCGAACTCCATATCGCCTGTTTGCAAGGCATCATCGAAGTCCAGTTCATATGACAAACCCGAGCAGCCACCACCTTTAACCCCAACGCGAACAAAATGTGTGCTTGGAGATACTCCTGCATCGTTCATAAGCTCATTGACCTTATAACGTGCTTTATCGGTAATGCTGATGGCGCTCGGGTCTGCTAACATAATATTCTAAATGATTAATGGTGAGATTTCTCTAATTCCAAAGGCTCCATACCATTCTTTACACGATAATCGTTGATAGCCGCTTTGATAGCGTCTTCTGCCAATACAGAACAGTGAATTTTCACTGGAGGCAATGCCAATTCTTCAACAATTTCCATATTGTCGATTTCCAAAGCCTGGTCAACCGTCTTTCCTTTTAACCATTCCGTTGCCAATGAGGAGGAAGCAATAGCCGAACCGCATCCGAAAGTCTTGAACTTCGCATCTTCGATTACTCCATTTTCGCTAACTTGTATTTGCAAACGCATTACGTCTCCACACTCAGGTGCACCTACCAGTCCTGTGCCAACTTGCGCACTTGACTTGTCTAGGGTTCCAATGTTCCTTGGATTGGTATAATGATCGATTACTTTTTCTGAATATGCCATAATGTAAATTTTTAGTGGGTTTAATTGTTTAACAAAGTTATTTAAAATCTTTCTAAATTACAATTCGTTTGTCGAAAGCTTAATGTTCAGACCATTCGATGGACTTCAAATCGATGCCTTCTTTGAACATTTCCCATAAAGGACTCATGTCGCGAAGTTTATTTACCGCATCGGTTACACATTTAATCGTAAAGTCGATTTCTTCTTCTGTAGTGAAACGCCCTAAACCAAAACGGATACTGCTATGTGCCAATTCATCATCTAAACCTAAATTCTTCAATACATAACTAGGCTCTAAAGATGCAGAAGTGCAAGCAGAACCGGAAGAAACCGCAACGTCTTTAATACCCATCATCAATCCTTCTCCTTCTACATATTTGAACGAAATGTTCGTAGTATGGGGCAAGCGATGTTCTTTGTGACCGTTAATATACGACTCCTCTAACTGCATTAGCGCATTTTCTAATTTATCGCGTAATACACGCAAGCGAGCTCCTTCGGCTTCCATTTCTTGCATGGCAATTTCACAAGCTTTACCAAAACCTACAATACCTGGAACGTTTAAGGTACCACTGCGCATGCCACGTTCGTGACCGCCACCATCCATTTGAGCCGTTACTTTTACACGAGGATTTTTACGACGCACATACAATGCACCTACCCCTTTGGGACCATACATTTTATGGGCCGTAAAACTGAGTAAATCAATTTGGTCTGCAATAACATCTACCGGTATTTTACCTACGGCTTGAGTGGCATCTGTATGAAACAAAACACCCTGTTCTTTGCACAACGCACTGATTTCTCTAATAGGTTGAATTACACCCAATTCGTTATTCGCATACATCACTGATACCAAAACCGTATTCGGCTTGATGGCTGCTTTAATTTGTTCTACCGTAATTAATCCATCTTCACCCACAGGCAAATAACTCACTTCAGCACCCAATTTTTCCAAATGTTTGCACGCATCTAAAACGGCTTTATGTTCGGTTGAAACCGTAATGAAATGATTTCCTTTGGCCGCGTACATTTCATAAACGCCTTTCAATGCAAGGTTATTACTTTCAGTAGCACCACTGGTAATGATGATTTCTTTTGAATTAGCGCCAATAATTTTGGCTATTTGTTCGCGGGCATAGTCAACTGCTTCTTCCGCTTTCCAACCAAATGCGTGACTCTTACTGGCCGCGTTTCCGAAGTCCTCCAGGAAAAAAGGAGTCATAGCTTCGAATACACGAGGGTCGCATTTCGTAGTTGAATTGTTGTCGAGGTAAATGGGTAATTGTATCATTTTGCGTAATTTATGGGTTGTAGATGGTCAAATTTAGTTATTTAGACATTTTCTAAACAACAAAATTAACAAAAGGCAAGCAGAATGGTTCAACTTTGTGGTTTATTTGTAGTCGAAATTCAACAAATTAACGATTTATGCCTAAAAAACTTGAACATATAGGAATTGCCGTAAAAGATTTAGATCAGGCCGAAGCGCTTTTTTCTCGACTGTTACAAACTCAGCCCTATAAACGCGAAGCAGTGCCATCAGAAGGAGTTATTACCTCTTTTTTCGACTTAGCGGGAGTAAAATTTGAATTGCTTGCTGCAACTCATGCAGACAGTCCAATTGCAAAGTTTATTGAAAAACGCGGCGAAGGCATCCATCATCTAGCCTTTGAAACAGACGATATTAATTCCGAGTTAAACGAACGTAAATCGCAAGACATTCAACTCATTCACGAAACACCTAAAGACGGTGCTGACAACAAGCAGATTGCCTTTTTACACCCCAAAAGTACGGGGGGGGTGCTATGGGAATTATGCCAAGAAAAAGTTTAAGTCAAAAAGAAGTGAAAACTATCTCCTCTCAATCCCAAACGCAAGGTTTCTAAAGGAATAACCTCATTAGGTGCAATATTCCCCAAGTTTACGTTACTACCATACAACTGGATAAACCAGACTTGTTGCGATTTTTGAGGTGCTTCCCACATAACTTTATCAATAGGAATTTTTCGAATAATTTCGGCCACTAATCCGGAACGAACCTCTCCAGAATTTCTAAAAATACCTACCGTACCAGACTCGCGTGCTTCTCCTATTACCTTCCAGGCACCTGCGGACAATTCCTTTTCCATTTGTTCAATCCACTCATACGGTGGAATGATTTTATCGGCATCCTTAGAACCTACTTCGCTTAAAACCGTATAATTCTTTGCGAAATCCGCAATCAACTCACATTTTTCATCATGAGGGATTTCTAAAGACCCATCACTTACCTCAACATGAGTTATTCCCGTCTTGTCTAATAAACGACGGTAATCGTCAATCTGATTTCGCACCAAATAGGCTTCAAATAAAGTTCCCCCAAAATAAACGGGTATGCCCGCTTCTTTATACAACTTCAGTTTATCCGACAACCTAGGGGTGAGAATTCCAGTTCCAAAACCCAATTTAACAATATCTGTATATGTTGCAGATACTTCAATAAAATTTTCAACTTCTCTAATTGAAAGTCCTTTATCCATTACCATACTCATACCACTATTACGTGGTTTAAAAGTACGTTCAGGCATATTTTTCAGCCCAAAATAAGCATCCTTCATCGTATCAATTCCCTTGTGTAAATTTGCCAATAAGTGTTAAAATTTTAACCGAATTCTTCAGTTCTGGTGCAAAAGTGAACATCCCCATATATTCAGAAGAGTCAATTTCTAAGGCTTTTTCTAAGACCATCAAACCCATATCCTTATTACCGGTGATATAAAATAATGCTGCCAAACGGTATAACAGCGCAATACTTTGTGGATTATTCTCCAATCCAGACTCCGTTACGTCTAAAGCATCCCCACTTTCACCATTTTCATGCAATGCAACACCCCAGTCTAACCATAATTCCGGCTCAAAAGGGAAGGTTTCACTCAATTCTTCATACAAACGCTTCCATTTATCGGTTAAATGAAGTCCGAAATAGGTACTCGCCAAAACCACGCCATAATCGGATTCACTTGGGTCTAACTGGTATGCTTTTTCCAAGTAGGGCAAGGCCACTTGATATTGTTCATCGTGGTGATAGGTTAGTCCTAAACTATACCAACATTCGGCATCTTGAGGAAATCGTTTTAAAATTTTCTTATAAATCTCTCTCGATTTAACCGACATACCAACCTCATGTAAACTCCAAGCATATAACCCTTCAATCGCTTCCATCGATTTTTGAGGAAATTTATGCAACAGTTCCTCGTAATGACTCACTACATTTTGATAGTCTTCCTTTTCGTAGCGCGCTTCAATCAAACCGAACCAAGCATCTGCGAAATTATCATTGATGGTAACCGCATAATCAAATGCTTTAACGGCTTCATCAAAATCATCCAAACCGTGATAGGCCAAACCCAACAAATACCAGGCTTCGGCCATATAGGGGTCTTTGTCAATTTGCGCCTCCACGGCGGGAATCAACATTTTTATAATGTGCGTTTCTTCAGTTCGATTGATATATTTCTCTAAGATTGGAATAATTTCCGCATCATACAACAAGGCTTTTTTTGCAATAGGGTCTGCCAGATCGTACTGCTCAAAATGCAAAACCATATCTAAGAAATCTTCGTACAAACTTTCGTCTTCACCGGCAAGGTCCAAAGCTTGATAAATAAAATCAAATGCCAATTTCCGGGCTCCCTCATGGCCAAATAAAACGCCCCGCATCAAAACCAAGCTCGGATCCATGGGGTTATACTCCAATGCCTGATCTAAATACTTATGTGCAGATTTGTATTTATGTTCATGCATCAACCATTCCACCATATGAAGGGTAAACACCGAAATATAGGGAAAAGACTGAATGCCAATTTCAATTACCAATTTGGCGTATTTATCCAATTTAAATGGATTTACATCGCCATTTGGGTTGGTGTAATATTTAAATAATTCGATAAGTTCACGTGCTGAGAACTGTTCACGCTTTTTCGATTCAAAGTCGCTAGCCAATGCATCCACATCTCCTTGGAAGCCATCGAACGACTCATCGAAGTCGTCATCGTCGTAGTCTGAAGGAAAAAACCGCATATGCCAAATTTACAAATCCATTTCATTTATTGATATCCCAGTGGTCTAACTTTTCCAAAAGTTAACCACAAACCTTGACTATTTAAGCCTGTTCACATACTCCTCAAGAGCTGATTTATCCATATAACCCAAAACACGATCTACAATTTGACCGTCCTTAAAGAATATAATGGTAGGATATCCTTCAATTCTGTAACGTCCCGCAATGTCTACGTTGGCTTCGGCATCAATTTGCATTACATTAATATCGGAATTCTCATCTTTCAATTCTTTTACAAACGGAGCCATGCGCTTACAAGGCCCGCACCATTCGGCATAAAAATCCACCACGGTTAAGGTGTTTCCCGAAATAGTTCTATCAAAATATTGAACCATCGATTCTACCGGTTCATTTTCACTTACAGCCGAATTGCTGCTGCTTGTATTGGTATTTTCAGTTGCCGATTCTTCAGTGGTTGAACCGTTACAAGCACTTAAAAACAAAGCTGCTCCAATAAACATCCAAGATAATTTGTGCATTTGGGGTAAAAAACTGCGTTTCATATTGCAAATCTACTTAATCCAAAATTAAATACCTTTGTCGTGTGTCGGACAAAAACATCCAACTATCGGTAGTTGTACCCCTTTTCAATGAGGAAGAAAACGTACATGCACTTTTTTCAAGAATAAAAACGGTTTTGGGAGATATGAATCTCAACAGTGAACTCATCTTTATTAATGATGGAAGTAAAGACCATACCTTGCATAAAGTTTTAATGATTGCTCATGATCACAAATGGGTGAAATACATCGATTTCTCTAGAAATTTTGGACATCAATTAGCCATATTTGCGGGAATCGAAGGCGCTAGTGGAGAGCATATTGTTATCATGGATGGCGATGGTCAAGACCCACCAGAATGCATCCCAGAATTATATAAAAAAGCATCTGAAGGCTTTGAAGTGGTTTATGCCAAACGGCGAAAACGCAATGGTGAAAATTTTATGAAAAAGTTCACTGCTAAAATGTTTTACCGCATTTTGGCACGAATAACACAAATAGAAATCCCGGTAGATACGGGTGATTTTCGAATTATTCATAGCAAAATTCGAAAAATTTTAGTATCGATGCCCGAACAGCATAAATACATACGCGGACAAATTTCTTGGATCGGATTCAATCAAACATTTATTGAATACGACCGAGACGAGCGCATGCATGGTGAAACTAAATTCACTTATAAAAAAATGATGCGATTTGCGCTAGACGGCATCAGCAGTTTTTCTACTTGGCCTCTAAAAGTTGCCACGATAACCGGCTTTGTTGTTTCTGGAATCTCTTTCCTTTTAATTGTATACTCACTGTATCAAAAATTCTTCGGCTATACCGAACGTGGCTGGACATCCATGCAAATCAGCATTTTGTTTCTGGGGGGAATTCAATTAATTGGTATAGGAATACTCGGGGAATACTTAGGACGTGTAAGCGATAATGTAAAAAATCGACCCCATTACATCATTCGAAATACAAACATAGATGACAAAGCGTAGAGAAAATCTGATTTTCTTCGGTTTGACAATATGCATATTCCTGTATTTTGGATTATTGCCCTATATCGAACACGGACCCTTTGGAATGCACCAAGGCGCACAAGCAGACCGAGCGAGTATAGCTTTTAACTACGCCAATGAATCCATGAACTTCTTCCAACCTCGTGTTATGGAAAATCGCAGCATGCACGGTATCACCGGTATGGAATTCCCTATAGTACCGTATGCAGCCGCGATTTTATTTAAGATCTTTGGATATAATGCCTTTTTTTACCGCTTAATTGAAGCGCTTCTATTTTTAGCCGGACAATATGCTGCATGGAAAATTGCCCGTTTTTTTGTCACCAAAATAACCCATCGCATATTGTTACATATATTGTGGGTATCGTCTCCTATTTTGATATTTTACAGCAACAATTTCCTGCCAGAAGTTCCAGCTTTGTCCCTTTCCTTGCTCGCTTGGTATCAGTTCTTCCGATATTATTACGGCATTGAGCCACGTAAATCCATGTTGGGATTTGCCTTATTTAGCAGTTTAGCTGCCCTTATAAAAATTACGTATTTAATACCCATAATTGCCCTTTTCGGCCTAATTTTAATGCAAAAACGGTTAAAAATCGCTGAATTTCCTCAAAAAAAGCGATTTCTCTTCTTTTTGACCCTTCCGGTTTTACTTGTTCCGATTTGGTATGGATATGCCCGTTTTTTAACGGATATATCCTATAATCTCCATTTTTTACAGAAAATTAATCCCCCTGAAAGCATTGCCGAATTCTTTGAAAATTCACGCTATGCATTGAACACATGGATCGATGGGGTTTATCCGAGACAGTTTGTTATCTTATTGCTGCTCGTTTGGGGTTTTACCATTCAACGGCAGGTTAAAAATCTGGATCTCTTAGCTTGGATTTCTATTGGCTTGTTTTTTGGATTTCTCTCGATATTTATTTTATTCAATCGCCAATTCAGATATCACGACTATTATTTCATTTCCGCGGTACCCTTTTTGTTCTTTATGATGCTATACATCTATAAACAACATTTGGAACAACGGGTTATTTTCAACGGTGTAGTAGGTATAATAGCGTTAGTTGGATTATTTATATCGCCAATTTTAAATGCGCGTCATACCAAAAAACAAGTTCTGGCTACCTATAGACAAGGCGATTACTTCTGTCAGAATGTAATTCCCAATATTGAAGATATGGAACCCACTCGTGCGTTCATAAACCGCGAAATGGGCACTGGCGAGATAATTGTAGCATTCGACCCAAGTCCGAATACCTTATTGTATTATTTAGGCAGACAGGGCATTCGTTTGGCTCCGGATTTTGAAGAAATATTAAGTGTGGGAATTATCCAAACGAAAATTGACGAAAAATGCTTGGCCAAACCTTATATTATAATCAATAAATATTTCGACCTGCCTGAAGAACATTACATCCACGAACTCATAGAGAGCAAACCCGTTTTCCAAAATGGGCAAATATGGATATTCAAACTCAAAAAGGAACGATTTAATATTCCCGATTAAATTTCATAAGCATTCAGGAAAAAACGCCGCTTAAGGCATTCAAAGCTTGCATGTTGTCAAATTGAAGTGCGTATTACCACAAATTTATCCGTTAAAAGGATAATAAACTTGTAATCCGAAACCACCTCCATGAAACTCAGAAGGTACTAACATCGATTCTATTCCCCTTAAATAAAGAGACCACATTAGCTTGTTACCGTTTATAAATCCTGAGTTAAAATCAA
>CBFHGY010000090.1:0-7915 GCA_965655465.1 Bacteroidia bacterium
TTTTTGGGCGACTCACAACGATGAGATTCCCATAGGAATCTTCACGAATTAAATGATGTGCTCGAGGTTCGGAATACTCCATTTTTTTATTGGCATTTACAGGCCAATTAAGGGTTAATGGATAATTATACTCCCCAAAATGTTTCGAAAGTGTGCGCCCAGAATACACCGCATAGGAATACCGATTCCGATATAAAATTTCACGCGACGGACTGTTATTCAATACATCCGTAAGTCGGCCCTTTGCCCGTGTGGAGCTAGGCGAAACCAAGATGAAATAGGTAGCTTTTAGCGAACTATCGTTGTAAATAGAAAATTTTCCGATGTACGACCCTGATAAACGGCGTTCGTTTACCAAGTAAAACTGTTTGGTTACTTGTATGCCTCCATCACTAAAATATAATGCATTTAAACTCCCAAAATCGGCTGATTTATGTGCACTCAACGGAATCCCTTCAGGCGAATAACCAAAAACGGATACGTCGAAGTTTTCCAAGAGTCCTCCAAAGTATTGCTGTTGCAGTGTATTTTCAAATTCTTCGGTTTTATCTTCAGAAAATCCCAAAGAAACGAAAATCGGCAAATCTTTGTTGAGCCCGCCTTCCGCATCATTGAGCAACACTTTCACTTGGGCGTCTGGTTCAATCATCAACGAAGCAGCAAAGTACTCGCGTTGTTGTAATTCCTCTCGATACAATTCTGTAGAGAACCAAATACTTATTAATAGACTTGGAACAATAATTTCCGTGATCCACCTAAAGGGTATTGGTTTTAAGGACTTCAGAGATAAGCGCAGCAGTATTAAACCCATGAAAATCGCTGCAAATTTCCAAGAATTGGGTTCGCAATAGGCTGCGGAAACCGATAATACTGCGATTAAAATGGCTGTAAAAATGGGAATTTCAAAACCCAAGGCATGGTTTTCGCGTTGTTCTTGCAAAAAATGCGTAATGGAAATAACCATTGCAAAAATCAGTGCAATAAGACCAATGGAAAAGAAAGTAGTACCTGAAATCAGTAAAAGCTCCGTAAATCTGAAATGAATATCTGTTTTTTCTACCAGATATCCGGCAAATTGAAAAGCAAACAAGGCCAATAAAACAGCGAAAATCCAAAGAATTAATCGCAGCAACAATTGTCCCCATTTCGAAATGCCTAATAATTTAGATTCTACAAAATTTAAAATTTGTTTGAGGATCCAGAATCCAATAAACAACCAAACAAATGAGGCACCTAAATGTCTGAAAACTGAATTATAATATACAATTTTGGAAGAGAAAATCGACCAATCGGACAAGGAATTCAATACCCATTGGGCGCGTTCCATGAGTGCAAATACGACCCAAAGCAGTAAATTAATCCAGGCCCAAACTCGACTATGCTGCTCAATACCCCATAAATAAATCCCCAAACTAAGCAGGATCACACCTAAAAAAATAAGTATGTCGGCGAAAGTATCTTCTCGATAATCGAATAAAACCAGATAATATTCAGAATTTTCCGGAATCCATAAACCTTTAAGGCGCAAGGGTTTCGATTTATCGACGGCTACATTTCCCAAAAACAAATCCAAAGGGGGATTATATGCTTCGTTGTTAGTAATTTCAGGAAAGGATAAATCGAAAACATTAAATGCAAAAATGACCGCGGTAGAATCTATGTATCGATTCCATACAGCCAAATAAATACCATTTTGTTCAATGAGTTCAAACCGATTTTCACGCAAGGGTTGCAATTGAAAATCCTGAGAATTCCAAATTTCAGGTACGCCATTTTGAAATCGCAATCCTACTAATTTCAAGGAATCGCAAACATGAATAAAATCGGAGGTGGAACCCTTGACCAAGCGATTTTCATTTTCCGCTAATACGCTGTTAAGTTTTTGCAACTTTATTTCAGCGGTTTTGATAATCTGATCCGATTTTCGATCGATATCTTTAGGATTACTAAGGCGTTCATATCCCCCAGAAAAGATGCCAATAAGCCCCAATAGGGCCGACCAAATTCCAGGTTTACGCCAAATTTTCATTATAAATATTTATGTGGAATCAAATATTGTTGCACATAATCGGCAATGGCCTTATCAAAATCCCAAAATGTTTGGGTATAGCCCGCATTTTTGATGCGTTCCATAGAAGCTTGAGTATAGTATTGATAGGTATCGCGAATGTCTTCGGGCATGTCGATAAATGAAATTTTCGGAGCTATTCCCATTGCAGAAAACACGCCTTCTGCCAGGGATAAAAACGTATGAGAGCTGCCACTTCCGAGATTATAGATTCCGGAGTTTTTGCGATTTTCCATAAAGTACAAAAGCACCGATAAAACATCTTTGATATACACAAAATCGCGGCGTTGTTCGCCGTCCGCATAATCATCCCGGTAACTTTTAAAAAGCCGCATGCTGCCATTTTCTTTTATTTGATTAAAGGCATGAAATACTACAGAAGCCATTCGGTCTTTATGGTATTCATTGGCACCAAAAACATTGAAGAACTTAAATCCGGCCCAAAAAGGAGGCGTTTTTGTTTGTTTTTGCACCCATACATCGATTTCTTGCTTACTGTTTCCGTATGGATTCATGGGTTTTAATTTCGGGATTCCCGCAGGATCGTCGTCGAAACCATGCTCTCCGTTGCCATATGTGGCGGCAGAAGATGCATAGATAAGCGGAATAGAAGCTTGGGTGCATATATTCCAGATATCTTTGGTGTACTGCACATTCAATTCCTGTAAAACGTTTAAATCAAATTCATTGGTTTTGGTTCGAGCGCCAATATGAAAGATACATTGCACGTCTTTTGCATGTTGATGCAACCAAGGGATGAAGCCATTACGGGGGATGCGTTCTAAAAGATTCTTATCGGCTAAATTTTGCAGTTTGTCGGTTTTCGAAAAATCATCCACTGCCACAATTTGTCCGTATCCCATCCGCAAAAGCTCGCCAATTAAGGCCGAACCAATAAACCCGAGAGCTCCTGTTACGATAATCACGAAACAAAAATAGAGAAAATTAACGGGGAACGGATTTTCGGACCGGGATTATCGGGAATAGCGTTCTCTGCTGATGATTTTTTGAAACTCCCGGAGCACTACTGCCTTGGCTAAATTTTCATCTGAATCGCCGCCGAGAGTTTTCACAAAACGATATTGTTTTTCGGTTAAATCTACGCGGTAAACAATTTTCATCCAATCGCCGCTCTTCCCTTGCCGGATTTTAGCAATGCCCAAACTCAATTCGTTTAATAAAGCTTCCCACGTAGAAATATCGGATTTAAAGGTAAAGCCAGAAAGTCCAAAATCCTTTTCGATTTGTGCCTTTACCGCATCAAGTCTAAGGGGTTCGGCTAATAGGGTTTGAAATTCTTGCAAATCTGTATCCACAACCTTTCAAAAGTATTGCAATTATTTCAATCTGCGGTATATAACGGCTTGGCTTATTCGGGAAATTTGTGGAAATTTGTCGGCTATGGAATTAAAAGACGTTGTATCGGTAACCGGTATGCCCGGTTTGCATAAAATTTTAGGACAGAATAAGAACGGATTGGTTTTGGAAGCGCTTGCCGACGGCAAAAAGTTTTCTACCAATTTACGTCAGCGGGTGAGCATTTTATCCGATATTTCGATGTTTACCGATGAAGGTGAAGTTAAATTAGCTATGGTTATCCATCAAATTAAACAATTGGAAGATCAAGGCACTGAAATTCCGAGCGGTAAAATAGACAACGATCAAGCCAAAGAATTCATGGCTCTGATATTACCCAATTTTGATCGCGAGCGTGTATATCCCAGTGATATGAAAAAGCTTTTCAGCTGGTATCACTTATTGAAATCTCAATTAGATTTTGAATCCTTAACCAAAGAGGAAGAGGAAGGAACTGAAGAAAATAAGGTTGGAAAATCCGCCGATAAAGTAGAGAAACCCAAAGCAGCGCCTACCAAAACGAAAGTGGCCACTAAAACGGCGGGTGGAGCGAAAAGCAAGCCCTCTGCACCGCGTAAAATGGGAAGTTAATCATGCGTGATGCATTTATTCCCCAAGGTTTCCACATTGAAAAGGCCGCTGATTTAACGGCTTTATATCAATCTCTATTGGATCGAAAACCAGCGTCTGAGGCTGAATTTCGTGATTTCTTATTGGATGTGAGCGATTTGGAAAGCTTTATTTCTGAAGATATGGCTTGGCGCTATATCCGCATGACTTGCGATACCTCGAATAAGGATCACGAAGAAGCGTATTTGCATTTTGTGCAAAACATTCAACCCCAATTGGCTCCCTTAGAGGATGCATTGAATAAGAAACTGGTGTCCGCTCCTTTTTGGGAAGCTCTTAATACCGAACCTGCATTTCATATTTATTACCGTTCTATTAAAAGTGCCGTCGATTTGTTTCGGGAGGAAAACATTCCTTTACAAGCCGAATTGAGTACGTTGGCACAGGAATATTCGGCGATTCAAGGTGCTATGAGCATCACATGGAAAGGAGAAGAAATTACCCTACAAAAAGCATCAAACCTTTTGATGGAGACCGATGCCGAAGTGCGCAAAAACGCATGGATTCTTATTCAAGAACGCAGGCAACAAGATGCGACCAAAATGGATTCCTTATTCACAAAAATGATCCAATTGCGGCACCAAGTAGCCTTAAACGCCGGCTTCGAAAATTACCGCGATTATATGTTTGTGGCTTTGGGTCGTTTCGATTACACCGCTGAAGATTGTAAAAATTTCCATACGTCAATTGAACAGCACGCCATTCCTTTATTAAAAGAATCGCATCAGAAACGCAAAGAACATTTAGGTGTTTCAGTTCTCAACCCTTGGGATTTGCAAGTAGATTCTCTCATGAGAGAACCCTTAAAACCCTTTGATGGAGGCGATGAACTTCGCGATAAAGGCATTGCTGTTTTACAGGAATTAGATCCCTTTTTTGCGCAATGTTTGCAAACCATGAAGGAAAAAGGACTTTTGGATTTGAGCAGTCGTGTTGGAAAAGCTCCCGGAGGTTATAATTATCCGTTGGCACGAACAAATATGCCGTTCATTTTCATGAATGCAACTTCTAATTTGCGCGATGTAGAAACCTTATTGCACGAAGCAGGTCATGCCATTCACAGTTTCCAAATGGCTCCGTTAACGCTAAATGCGTTTAAAAATACACCGAGTGAAGTGGCGGAATTGGCATCTATGAGCATGGAATTGCTTTCAATGTCTGCTTGGAATCATTATTTCAATAATGAAACGGATTTAACGCGGGCCAAAACCGAACAACTTGAGGGCGTTATTGGCACATTGCCTTGGATTGCTACTATCGATGCCTTCCAACATTGGATCTATGAAAACCCCAATCACAGTTCAGAAGAACGTAAGAATCAATGGAAAATGTTGCTTAAACGCTTTGGAACCGGCATGGTTGAACATGGTGAATACGAATCATTTTTGGACTTTGCATGGCAAAGGCAATTGCATTTATTTGAAGTTCCCTTCTATTACATAGAATACGGAATTGCCCAACTGGGTGCAATTGGAGTTTGGAGAAATTATTTGCAGGGAGAACCCTCAAAAGCCCTTGAAGCATACAAGGCCTTTATGAAACTCGGTTATACCCAATCTATGGGTGATATTTACGAGACAGCCGGCGTGAAATTCGATTTCTCAGCAGAATATGTGCAAGAGTTGATGCATTTCTTAGCCCACGAGTGGCACAAAGCACAGGCTTAATTGTACGATTTTTTAAACTAAAAAAGCCCTTGAATTTTTTTCAAGGGCTTTTTTCTTAATTTTTATTTTCAATGTTTTAGAGTCCAACCAAATACCCTACAGAGATATTCCAGAAATTCCACCTCACAAAAGAGCCATTATTGTTTTCAGGTTCGTTTACGATACTCCCAATAGTTTGGTTATAATCTATATTTAAAGAAACTTTCTTCCAAGTAACACCCGTACCAAAGCTACTACTCAAATCCACCCTTTTGAAATTTCCGGTACCCCCTATCGGGGAATTACTGATGTATTCATTTTTGGGTTCTGAGCTTCCTAAAGGAAATAATAAAGATTTCTGTTGATTGTGTAATAAAACCCCAGCTAAGACACCTGTTCGCATGTGCCACTTTAGGTTTCCTTTTGTAAATTTCAGGCGTAAATTTATAGGTATGTCGATGTACTGCATCGTTAAGGTACTTTCGTAAGATTCTTCAAGCTGCATACCTTCTGATTTGAATTTTCGCTGTGCATAGAACAGCCCCAAATCTGCATCGAGAAACTTCATGATAGGCAAGCTATATTCCGCTCCAGCTTTAACTCCAATGCCATTACCCATATTGATTTTGTTGACTCTTTCAGAAACCGGAGAGTAAAAACCCAAGATATAGGCTGACCTATTTATTCCAGCTTTAACATTGAACTTTTGTGCGTTCAAATTCGCACTATAAAGGGAAATTCCTGTTACAATTAATACTCGGATAAAATGTTTATATGTCATATCAATGGAACTTTAGTAATACAAGTATAGCCATTATTGATTTAGTTTATTGACTAACACCGGATAAAAAGCATAAAAAAAGGCCCTCGTGAGGGCCATTTTTAATGCTTTTTAAGGTATAAATTACAAATTACCTCTGTTTTCTTGCTCTCGCTCGATGCTTTCGAAAAGGGCTTTGAAATTTCCTTTTCCAAAACTTTTGGCTCCCTTGCGCTGAATAATTTCATAAAACAAGGTCGGACGATCTTCCACAGGCTTGGTGAAAATTTGCAATAAATATCCATCGGGATCCCTATCAATAAGGATATTTAACTTTTTCAATTCCTCAAGGGGTTCTTCAATTTCACCAACGCGATCAAGTACATCGTCGTAATAAGTTTCAGGAACGTATAAAAATTCAATACCGCGACGGCGCAACTCTCCTACCGTTTCAATGATACTGTGAACTTCTATGGCGATGTGCTGCACACCAGGACCTTTATAGAAATCTAAGTATTCTTCAATTTGCGACTTTTTCTTTCCTTCTGCTGGTTCGTTTATTGGGAATTTGATCCAACCGTTTCCATT
Source organism: Bacteroidia bacterium (assembly GCA_965655465.1). Classification (GTDB taxonomy): domain Bacteria; phylum Bacteroidota; class Bacteroidia; order NS11-12g; family UBA955; genus VMCP01. The sequence continues at coordinate 7,049 of CBFHGY010000090.1, forward strand.
GCTCACTACCTTACTCATAAGCGCACTGTATTCGGTGGAAATGTCTTTATCATCGAATGTAAGCAACAATTTAAAGCCCATTACATCTTCGTAAAAACGAACCCAATCGTTCATTTTACCTAATTCAACATTTCCCACGCAATGGTCCACATGTCTTAAACCAACAGGTTTCACTTCCAATTTATGGGCGGGTTCTTTGTAACCAGGCAAGAACGGACCATTATAGTTTTTACGCTCAACAAATTTGTGAACGGTATCTCCGTAGGTATAAATTCCAGAAACGATTACAAAACCGTGTTCATCTTCAAAACGGGTAGGTTCCATATACGGTTTGGCACCACGCTTTACCGTTTCTTCAAAACTTTGGGTAGCATCATCGACCCAAAGGCTCAAGAATTTCACGCCATCGCCATGCGTCAAATGATGTTGCGAAATTTCACTATTAGGATCTAAAGAGGTCGTTAAAACGAGTCGAATTTTATCCTGTTGCAATACATAGGATGCACGATCACGAACACCGGTTTCAGGACCGGCATATGCTACTAATTCGTATCCCCAAGCACTTTGATAATAGAAAGCACTTTGCTTAGCATTTCCCACGTAAAACTCGAGGTGGTCGGTTCCGTTAAGTGGCAAGAAATCCACTAGGGTAGTTGAAGATTCCATCACATTTGTTTCCATGATGCAAAGGTAATATTTAGAGTTGAGAGTTGAGTGAGGAGAGTTTTGAGAGAAATGCTCTGATAAAATCGGATAACAGCTTTCCAAGCGATCCAAACGCTGCAAGGTTGGGGCATCGATTTGATAGACTTCCCCCAAGATAGTGGAAACGGATTGACTGCGGCTCACGAACGGGATATGTCCGGA
>CBFHGY010000091.1:0-7657 GCA_965655465.1 Bacteroidia bacterium
AATTCCTTAAGGGTTTTAGGCGCTGGAATAATTACCTTATCGCCGGGCTGCCAATCTAATGGCATAGCCACTTTATGCTCATCGCTGAACTGTAAGGCCTTTAAAACGCGCAAGATTTCATCCATATTGCGACCTACGTTCAAAGGATAATACATGATCAAACGAATTTTATGCGTGGGATCGATGAAGAATACAGCGCGAACAGCAGCGGTTTCACTTTCATTTGGTTGCAACATTCCATAAAGTTTAGATACTTTCATATCTAGATCTGCAATGATGGGAAATTGAAAATACACCCCTGTTTTTTCCTTCACGTTGTTTACCCAAGCCAAATGGCTATGAATACTGTCGATACTCAAACCCACCAAGGTGGTATTTAATGCATCGAATTCATCTTGGCGTAAGGCAAAGCCACTCATTTCTGTAGTACAAACCGGAGTAAAATCGGCAGGATGCGAAAATAACACCTTCCATTTTCCTGGTTCGTAATCAGAAAATTTAATTTTTCCAATGGTGCTTACTGCTTCAAAATCGGGTGCGATGTCGCCAATTCTTGGCATGGCATAGCTGTTTTCTATTGTGTTTTCCATAATACGATGTTATTATTGCTTTTAATGGTACAAAGTTCAGATACTTTTATATTATACATTGTGTGAATTATCACAAACAACAATATCGACATTGTCAATAAAAAGATAGATATCATCAATGTTTAAAATCCTAATTAACCGCCATAGGGTTTCCTCGTCGAAATCCCCGCCGCAATCCAAACGCAGCATTCATTTTAACCTTATTTTGTTTTTCCCATTGAAAAAAACAGGGGCCGAATGAGGAAAAAACCACATATCCTAAAAGGGAGCCAACTTGCAACCCGGCATGGGTTCCTTTTTCGCTGAAAGTTTTTAATTGTGATAAGCGCTTTATAATATTTTAGGGCCCTGTCTTAATCAAACGGGAATAGGTTCAAAACTCAGACTTACTTGAATCCAATTAAATACAAATCCGTATATTGTAGGTTATATGAAAACAAAAGAAGAAATCGTAGAAAACTGGCTGCCTCGTTATACTGGCCGCCCATTAGACCAATTTGGTCGTTTTATATTACTCACCAATTTCCAGCACTATGTGCAGTATTTCAGCGAATTAACGGGGTCCGAAATCTTAGGCATGGACAAAGCCATGAGCAGTGCAACCCATGATAATATTACGATCATAAATTTTGGAATGGGATCTCCCAATGCCGCAACCATCATGGATCTGTTAACGGCAATTCAACCTGAGGCAGTTTTATTCTTGGGAAAATGTGGGGGATTGAAAAAACGGAATAATATTGGCGATTTGATCCTCCCAATTGGAGCGATTCGAGGCGAAGGTACATCTAACGACTATTTCCCCCCTGAGGTGCCCGCAATGCCTGCTTTTGCTTTGCAAAAAGCGGTAAGTACGACCATACGTGATTACAATACCAATTATTGGACTGGTACGGTATATACAACGAATCGTCGGGTATGGGAATTTGATGAAACCTTCAAAAAATACTTAAATACCATTCGCGCATATGCAATCGACATGGAAACCGCTACCCTATTTACTGTGGGATTTCACAATCACATACCTACGGGAGCCTTGTTATTGGTTACCGATAGCCCCATGATTCCTGAAGGTGTTAAAACCCTTGAAAAAGACGCGGTAAATTCAAAATTATACGACGAACGCCATGTAAAAATTGGCATCGATTCTCTAAAGCAACTCATGAATAAAGGCGAAACGATTCGACATCTGATTTTTGATTAAATCTTAGGTAACAGGGTTTCGAATTCCAATTTCGCCCCTAGATATTATTGCTATCGCTTTATAAAAAACACCGAAAAATCCGCTGTTTCAATGCTCAAATCTACCAAAGAGTTCTTTCCGATTATATTCCCAAAACCCCTACGCCCGAAGGTCTTTTTAAAAGCCAACCGGTAATACTTTTTCGCATTTTCAAAGCGGGTAACACTTCATGTAAAACGCAATCAGATCTGAAAATTACCGCTCGATTCATAAGGGGCTGGATATCGAAGAAGTCATTATCTTTATGGATTCGCAATTCCCCACCGTCGCCAGGCTCCCAGTTTTCATTCAAATACAGGATAAAGGATATCATGCGATTGGAACGCGAATCGAATTGATCCAAATGTGGTTTGTAAAAGCCACCTGGAGGGTATAACGCAAAATGAAACTCGTATCCTTGTAAACTTAAAAATAATTCCCTTTTTATACGCTCAATAATCTGCTCAATGAGGTCAAAGAAATAACGTATCGATATATCGCGTTCTTTATCCAACCAAAACGTCATATCGGAGCGAATTTCAGGCATTCTTTTTTCTATCTGCGCCTGACCAACCTTAGCCGGTTGGAAGTTCTTTTCCTTTTCAGAAAAAAAATCAATCAATGGAATCCGTTGATTTTCTGAGAGAAAACCATCTATATACACGAAATCGTTCGTTGCGAGCGTATCAAACCAATGTGACCACTGCTCTTCCGTGTGCTGGGGTGTCATTTTAGGACTGCAATATCGCCAAATTTAAGTACAATTAATGTGTCCTAAAATATCCTTGATTTTTAATTCTTAGTACCGCAAATTTCCTATTTCGAAATACTTCCTCCCTACTCAAACAGGTTCAAAATGGGATTTGAAAAAGCATTTCCGCGAGTTTTTTCGCATTCAAATCATTATCAAAAGTATGCCCTAATACGTGTTCGCGCCGTTCCAAAGCTTCTGTAGTGAAGGGAACTTTCATGAGTTCGTTGATGGATTTTACCATTTCACTTGGCGTATTAGAAATCAAGCACAAGGATTCTAAACCGGTTTCATCAACCATGGGTTTATTGGCAATAACAAATCTGCCGCGGTATAGAGAATTGAGTAATTTTAATTTGATGCCCGTTGATTGAAACGTTACCAATACATTGGCATGCGCATTGGCAATTAATTCTAGGATATGATTCGCGCTAACATCGGCAACTAACTCAATATTATCATGCAGCTCGATTGCATTTTTAAGCGTCTTCGAAGGTCGGCTGCCTGCAATAATACAGCGAACTGCGGTTTTTGGAAAAACTTCTTGCGCTAAATATAAGGCCGCGCGGTTATTTTCAGGCACCGATAGATTTCCATGGTATAACACATAATCTCCGGTTCCCAATTTTGAATGTACTTTTTCATTCGAATGAAAAGCAGGAATGTATTGGGCATGGCCATACTCCGCTTGAAAATAGCTTGTTTCCATTGGCGATATCCCCGCAATACCCTCAGCGTTTTTGAGCACAGATTCATAGGATTTTAACTTTCGGGCTTCTGTTTTGAAAAACAAAGTCTTCCACCAACTTTCTTCAGCCAGTGCCAAGGCCTCGTAATAATGATGTTCCACATTATGCGCCCGCACTATCCTTCTCTTATGTACCAAACTAGGATGATTGAGGTACCGTGTGGTATGTAAACCCTCGAAAAGTACAGGGGCGTTGTCTGCTTCCAAGCGCTTCAACAATTTATCCGAACTTCTACTCGACACAATAAATGGCAATTTACCGGCAAATGGATTTCGTTTCTTTCTTGGATAATAGTACAACGCATGAACCTCATTTCGCAATTCGCGAGAGGGTTTTTTATCCCCATATAAAAACACATGTAGGGTAACCTGAATTCCTAATTTTTCAAATGCCTGTAATTTAAAAAACATGTCGGTCGATCCCCCATAATTGGGAGGATACGGAAGGTCAAACGCAACAATATGTAGATTCTTAGACATGTCTAATTGTGTAAATTTCCAACAACTGTTGGGATTCAATTTGCCAATTCCATGCATTTTTGGCTTCTATACAAGCCTTAACACATGCCGCATGTTCGTCATCGTTGTTCATTAATAGATTCAGCGCATTCAGAATATCGGCATTTTCATTGGGCACCAACAAACCTACCGGAAATTCTTCACATAAACTGCGGTATTCAACAAAATCATTAATGATGCTGGGCAACCCTGCATGCACGTAATCAAAAAACTTATTATTCAAAGAGAGCTCGTAACTTTTAGAAACGGGCTCTGAAACGTTATATCCAAGTCGCGCCCTTTGGGTTAATGCGGGTAACTCAGAAGGGGGGACAAAACCTAAAAAATGCACCCTTTTTTGAATGCCCAATTGGACCACTTCCTGTTTCAATTTTAAAAGTATATCGCCATCTCCAGCTACGACCAAATGAAATGAATTTAATGCTAATATCTGTAGTAAACGCTCCAATCCTCGACCTTCGTTTAAGGCTCCTTGGTACAAAATAAACGGCTCTAGGGGCAATTGTTTCTGAATTTTCGGATCAATATTGGGCAAATCATCCTTTAAAAATGGGGCGTTTCGTACCACGAGAACGGGTCGATTATATGCCTTTTGCAGTTCATTCGCAATGGCCTTACCTACGGTATAAACACGGTCAGCCCTAGGAATCACGAGTCCTTCAACCCATAACCAAAACTGTTGTATTCTTGGCCTGCGTGCCACTTCGGGTACATGCGGAAACCATTCATGGGCGTCAATCACCCAATACCATTTCTTAAATGGCTTGATAGCCCATGCAGGTAACGCCGTATCTAAATCGACGGTTCCCAGCACATCGGATGAATAAAAAAGCAAGAAAAAGAATAAGCGAATATTGTATTCAATATAAAATAGTTTCCCTTTTTGACTCCAACATGGAAGTCTTTTTTGTTGGAAGCTCCGCTGTATCAAGGGTTGGGATTCTTTACGCAATCTTCCTATTAGAAGCACCTGATGCCCAGCATCTTGCAATACCGTACAGGTTCGAATCATCCGTTGGTCGGAATTCAAATCATTGCTAACGGTAAAAACGATTTTCAAGATTGCAAAATTAACAGATTCGTTTGTGTTTTACGCACCACTCCCGCATCAATTAATCGCTCTAAGGCTTCTAAATAGCGTTTACGTTGCGGCAAAGGGAATTGATGGGTAAATTCGTGAAAATCAGAATTCTTTTGGGAAATTTTTTGGGTGATTTCTGCTTCTAGCTCTTTGATATTACGTGCATTGAACTTCCGTAAACACACATCGCAAGTGCCGCAATCTTCCGATTCATTTTGGGTAAAGTAACGGATCCAGAAAGAAGATCTACAAGTTTCATTATGGGCATATTTTCGCAGCGATTCTAGGGATTGTAAACGGCGAATTTTCAACTCATTTAATTCCTTCATATTAATTTCCGGGTACATCACTCGCGGCTCGATCAAGGTTACCAAGGGATCCGTTGTTTGGGGAACATACTCTATAATTTTATATTTATGCAAGGTATTGAGCATGGTAATAATGCGTTCAGGATCCTTTTTAAGTCTCTTCGCAATTTGTAGTTCCTGAAAGGAGTTAAATCCGTCAAAAACACCTGAATAGGAGCGCAGCAAAACATCGATCAGGTATTCATAATTTTGATGTCGAATTTTAAAATCATAAACCTCTGTAAAATCTGCTTTAAACATGAATCTACTTTGGGTTCTCACGCCTTCATTTAATGCGATCCACCCGATTTTTTCAAGGGCCCGCAATGCATAAAAATATTCAGCCACTGGAATGCGATATTCCTTAGCACTTTCCGTATAATTGATGGGATAGGTATGGTGTTGTCCGTGTCCGGGTGAAACGCCAATGGCATTCATTAAAGCATGGTACACGCGTTTAATTTGAGATTCAGTAGGGTGTTGCATTTCAATCTGTTCCTTAGCTCGAACCCAGTCGGATTCTTCGTGCAACAAAACGCAATAACTTTTCTTGGAATCCCTTCCTGCCCTACCCGATTCTTGATAATAATCTTCTGGACTGGCGCTGGGAGCTAAATGGAATACATAGCGTACATCCGGTTTATCTACCCCCATCCCAAAAGCATTGGTGCAAACCATCACTCGAACCTTATCATCGATCCATTCTTGTTGCTTAACCGATCGCTCTTGATTGGGCAAGCCCCCATGATAAAAATGAGTCGATATGCCTTCCTTTTGCAACCATATTGCCGTTTCTTGAACGGCCTTTCGGGTGGGCGCAAAAACGATAGCGCACCCTTTGGTTTGTTTCAGTGCCTGCAAAAGCAAGGCCGATTTATTGCCCGCTTCTATCGATTGAAAAGCCAAATTTGGCCGACCGAATGCGCCCTGATGCACTTGTGGATCCCGTAAATTCAGGCCATAAATGATATCGTCTTGAATCCATTGGGGTGCACTTGCGGTAAATGCCGCCACAGGTGCATTTTTGGGAAGCAGTTCACGCACTTCATGAATTTTGCGAAATGCCGGCCTAAAATCACTTCCCCACATAGAAATACAATGGGCCTCATCAATTATTAAACAAGACACATTTAAATTGGGAAGGTATTCACGGAAAGAATCTGAAAGCAATCTTTCCGGTGCCACATATAAAAATTTGTAATGCCCTTGCAAGGCATTTTCAAGGATGATTTTTTGTTCCGTCCAGGATTGACCACTATTTAAGTATGCCGCAGAAATGTCTCGTTTTAGCAAGCCATCTACTTGGTCTTTCATCAAAGCAATAAGTGGCGAAACTACCAAACTCAATCCAGGAAATAACATGCCTGGAACCTGAAAACAAATGCTTTTTCCGCCCCCAGTAGGCAGCAAGGCCAAGGTATCTTTACCCTGTAAAATAGATGATACAATTTCTGATTGTCCCGAACGAAATACGTCGTAGCCCCAGTATTTTTTTAATATATGTTCAGGTTCTATCTTCATATTGACAATCGATGTCGCAATGCATCAATTTGTTCGATACAATTATTGATGTATTTGTTGCGACCAATTTCGGAAACTTCACTGATACGATTGCTCTTTGACAGTAAGTTTTTCGTCCAATCGATTGTTTGTCGGTTAAAACCTTCATTTTTTGTTTGAATAAAATTAAAGGTATTGTAACTGATATAGGTGGCATTTTGCACATCCGAATTAAGCAATACGCAATTATTACCTATCATCACTTCACTGGCATATAATTCAAAGGTGGTGTCGAGCACCGTTTGTGTTTGAGGGAGGTATTTTCGACCAGTCTCCGCTTGAATTCGGATCATTTCCATCATATTGGTAAGTTCCTGAAGGATGGATTCGAGGGTATCTTTTTTCTTGAAATACCCTACTTGCGCATAGTATTCCACTTGTTTCAAGGTGCTTTTCAGAGTGTCTTCATGCCAAATTTCGACCGATGGCATTTGCGAAAACACTTCGATTATTTTGGGAACCTCTCCCCTCCAAGAATCCGGGATATTTACATCTTCCACAAAAGCACTGTTGAGCTCATTATTGCCCAAAATAGATTTATTCCAATATACCATTTTAAAACGAGCCAATTGGGGAAAGAAGAAATGATAAAAAACGGGTAAATCTTCAGCGGCATAGGTAATTTTTGCATTGGGCCATTGTCGAATCCAGCGCAAATCAGAATGGAGTATAGAGAGGTAATCCGCAAAACCCGAAATCTGTGCACTCAATTCATTGGCTCTAAAGCTGATCATTTTAGATTGATTCATTAAAGCGCTATCGAGCGAAACGTTATAATTTCGTGCGAGTAAAACAATTTCTTCAACGGAAAAATCGGTTTCCCCTCGTAATCTGCGATA
>CBFHGY010000092.1:0-7455 GCA_965655465.1 Bacteroidia bacterium
AAATTTTAGATACCATTCGAAATAATTCAGCAGGTTTTTTTATCGATAATCAAGTGGTAGACCCACATTTGAACAACTATTGTTATGAACTCATAGCAGTAAACATTTGTGATAAAATAGTTACAGCGCCTTATAAATGGTGTAGTGTAAGTTCTTTAAATGCACCATTAACACCCGTACATTTAATTAGTGCTAGCGTTTTTGAGGATAAGGGAGTAGAAGTAAAATGGGAAATGTCGAAGGAGCCCGATTTTAAAGACTTTGAAGTGTATAAATATAAAAAAAGCCTACCTACTAAGCCTGGTTTTCCATATAAAGTAACCACGGATACGTTTTTAATGGATTCCAGTTTTAATGTTGATGAAGAGTCTTATTGCTACGAAATTATTGTTACCGACAAATGTGGTTTAATAAGTAATGCATCAAATCCGGGCTGCAATGTGGTACTTAAAGGAAATTCAAAATATTGGCCAGATCCTTATTTTGATTTAAACTGGGATGATTACAGAGGTTGGGCCAATGGGGTTTCGGAGTGGGAAGTTGAACGGAGATTTGGAAATAAGAAACAGTTTGAATTTTTGACTACTGTTTTTTCAAATAGGGCTTATCGGGATAAGGATTTAGATTATGATTGGGGTGGATACGAATTTCGAGTTCGTGCTAAAGAATGGGTCCAAGGTGGACAAGTTGACTATAATGCAGAATCTTTGAGTAATTGGATTTACCTCATACAACCGCCTGAAGTTTGGGTGCCCGATGCTTTCACGGTAAATGGAGATGGAATTAATGAAAATTGGGGCACGTTTCCATTATTTGTTAAAAATTTTTCCATGAAAGTTTACGACCGTTGGGGAGCAAAAATTTGGGATAGTACTAATAAAAAGCAACAATGGGAGGGATTGTTCAAAGACCAACAAGTTCCAGATGGCGTATATGCCTGGTTGTTAACTTTTGATGGTTGGGACAACGTGACCTATCAAAAAACAGGTACGGTTATCGTATTACATTAATTTAGGGCATTAGCTTTCACGACCCAAAAGCCATTCGGATAATTCGATTAACAATTGGGTATTGTATCCCCATTGATTCAAACGTTCTAGATCTTTTTGACTGTTTTGGTAATAAGTTTGTGCTAAAGTTTGAATCCCTTTGTCTAATTCAAGAGATTTCCATAATGATATTACGGGATTAATCCGTGCGTCTCCATCGACTTGAAATAAAGACTGCGTTTTTTCAGGCTCTAACTCTAGTGATTTAATCTTCAGCCAGGTATTTTTACCTTCTAGAATATCGCCACCTTGCTTTTTCCCAGTTTTAATTTCGTTCCCAAACGTGTCTAGGAAGTCATCCATCATTTGGAAACTCATTCCCATCTGAAGTGCAAAATCATAAAAAGTGTCAGCATGTTCCGTAGAACCGCCAGCGCTCAGGAATCCCATTTTTAAGGCAGCACCCAGTAATACGGCCGTTTTCTGACGGATCATGTCTAAATATGCTGACTCAGTAACGGTATTGCCTGGAATCGCAAAATCCATATCCTTTTGCTGGCCTTCACAAACCTCAATTGCCGTTTGCAGGTAGCAATCTAAAATTTCGGATTTATTAGGTCCTTCATATTTTGACCAAATCTGGAAAGTTTTAACTAATAAGTTGTCACCTGATAGAATTGCAGTAGGCATATCCCATTTGATATGTACGGTGGGATTTCCTCGACGTATATCCGCACGATCCATAATATCATCATGGACCAAACTGAAATTGTGAAACACCTCAACTAAGTGGGCGATGGGTAGTGCTGCTTTTATATCGCCATTTGCCGATTTATTTCCAATTATTGCAAGTAGCGGACGTACGCGTTTCCCCCCAAGTGAAAGAATATAGTTCATGGGGTCGTATAAATTAGCGGGAGTTCCTTTAAAGGGATTCTGCTCTAGATAGGTTAAATATTCTTGCTGTAAAGGACTTATGGTTTGATTCATCATTCAATTAAGGTTAAATCTATGGTTCGTTCTTCGGGTAAGGCTCTTTTTACTTTTACATACAGGTAATCGCCTAATCGATAGGTGCGTTTGCTCCGTTTGCCTACTACCATGCGCTTATCTTCCACAAATGTAAAGTGATCAAAACTTATGTCTCGTAAACGAATCAAACCTTCAGCATGAAAATCGGTAATTGTGGCATACATGCCCCATTCGGTTACACCGCTAATCCGAGCCTCAAAAGTTTCTCCTTCGTGGTGAGACATGAGTTCGGTGAGTTTGTATTTGATACTTGCTCTTTCTGCATCGGAAGCCATTTGCTCTTTATTACTGCAATGTTTGGCTATCGCTTCAATCAATTCGGGTGCGTACATTGATTTCGCATAATTGTTTTGCAGATAATCAAATAACAGTCGGTGAGCCAATAAATCAGGATAACGTCGAATAGGAGAGGTGAAATGGGTGTAAAACGGGAATGCAAGTCCAAAATGACTCGTCTTTTGTCCGGTGTATACTGCTTTTGCCATGGTTCGAATCGACATTTGTTGCAGTAAATCTTGTTCGGGTTTACCTTCAGAACGATCTAATAAAGAATTAAAAGAAGTACGCATTACTTTTTCATTTTCTATAGAGATAGGATACCCTAATTGTCTGCAGAATTTAGCAAATTCAATTAATTTATCCGGTGGCGGTTCGTCATGCGTTCTGTAAATAAATGGAGGGGTTGGTTTTTTGGCTTCATACACGGTTTTGGCAACAATTTTATTTGCCAAAAGCATATAGGTTTCAATAAGTTTATGGGTATCGACTCGAATTTTCTCTTGTACTTTAGTTGGAAGCAAGTTTTCATCAAGGATAAACCGCAATTCTTTAGATTCAAATTTCAATGCGCCACTGTCATAGCGCAACTTTTCATGTTTTTTCGCTATGGTATTCAACAAAGCCAGTTCGGTGTAGAAATCCCCTGATTTTTCATCAATACGTTGTTGTGCGCTTTCATATGAAAATCTAAAATCGCTATGGATGATACTCTTGGTAATTCGAGATTTCTGTATGTCGAAATTTTTATCAAAGTCAATAATTACTGAAAAGGCATATCGATCTTCATTGGGTCTTAAAGAACACAAATCATTACTCAAGATCTCAGGCAACATTGGAATGGTGCGATCCACTAAATAAACCGAGGTTGCTCTATTTGCAGCCTCTTTATCTAATTCGGTATTTGGTTTTACATAATGCTCTACATCGGCGATGTGCACGCCTATTTGAATGCTACCATCAGGTAACTGTTGAATAGAAAGAGCATCATCAAAATCTTTGGCATCTTCAGGGTCAATTGTAAAGGTACAGATTTTGCGAAAATCTTCCCTATAAGATTCCATGATAATTTCGTGGGAAATCACATCAGCTTCCTGAATTACCGATTTTGGGAATTGGGTGCTGAAGCCAAATTCCGCAACTATAGAATGGATCTCGGTCTCGTGATTTCCTGGTTCTCCAAAGGTTTCGATAATTTTCCCAACAGGGAAACGACTATTTCTTGGAAAATCATAAACTTCAACCTGTGCTTTATGACCGTCTAAGGAAGAATCTACTTCTTCCAATATTTCAATATCGGGCAATCCACTTCCTGGTGAGAGTAAGAAAGCTTTTCCTTCAAATACATCCAACGTCCCCATTATTTTAGGGGGATTCCTAGAAATCAATCTTACCTCCTCGTAAGACTGTCGTTTTCCTTTCTGCGAATACGTAACTTCGATCACATCCCCAGGTAAGTGTTTATCTATTACCCGAGAAGGCAAATAAACCCATTCTTTATCGGGTTTTTCTAGGACCAAATCGCCCTTTTTTGAAGCGGTTATGACACCGGTTAATAGAAGGCCACCTTTAATGGCTTGAAATTGACCTTTAGAAGGCTGACGGGCTTTTTTTTTATGGACCAAAGAGATTAGGGATTGATGGATTTCTTCCTTAGTAATGCTGGATTCAACAGGAAGTCGAGAGTAAATTCTTTGCACATTCAAGCTGCCTTTAGTATGATCGCTTAAAATGGCGTGAACCACTTGCTCTATAAATATTTTGTGGCTATTCGAGCTCAAAGTGTTATTCGTAATAATCCAGATCTTTATGAAAAGATTCTTTAAGATGCAAAGTTCCCCATATTGCAAGAGAAACACAAATAATTCCGACGAACATAGCGGAATGAATTGCAGACGTAAAATTCGTTTCTAAAAACTCATATCCCCAGGTGATTAATAGGATGCCGCCCCTAACGAAATTAGGAACCGTTGCGGCTACTGTGCTCCGAATATTGGTGCCGAATTGCTCAGAAGCATTAGTAACAAATAAAGCCCAATAACCCGTTGATATACCTAATAATAAAGCTAAAACGCGATAATAATTTGGACTTCCCACTGGACCATACAGATATAATGACATTATAGCGATGATGCTAATTAGATATATCAAAATAACCTTTCGGCGACTTTGCATCAGTTGAGATAATATACCCGAAAAAAAATCACCCGCAGATAGACCCACATAACTCCATAAAACCATCTCAGAGGTGGGTATGAGCTTCATGATTTCTGCATTCCCAGTAATAGCAGGTAAGAACCTGTGGGCAAGGGCGATTAAAACACCAACAACAAACCATACAGGTAATCCAATTACGATACAAGCCAGATACTTTAAAAAGTTGGATTTGGTTTTAAAAAGTTGAAAGAAATTGCCTCTTTGAATATGATCTTGTCCTTCTATTTTATTGAACATATCGCTTTCAAAAGTGCTCGCTCGCAACAATAATAATAACAAACCGAGCAAGCCTCCAACTATATAGGCAACCTGCCAATTGGCAACCGGGGTTCCAATCACGGATTCAATTATACCTCCAAACCAATCTCCCTCATTGGCTACAAAATAAGCCACAACGGCACCTAAAGCGCCAAAAGTCACTATAATCATGGTTCCAATACCTCGTTTTTTGATGGGCATCAATTCCGAAACAAGGGTAATAGCCGCACCGAGTTCACCAGCTAAACCTAAACCGGCTACGAATCGCCACATCTTATAAGCCCATAACGTTGTTACAAAGGCATTTGCTATGTTTGCTACGCTGTAAATTAGAATACTCCCGAATAACACACTTACCCGCCCCTTTTTGTCGCCATATATCCCCCAAAACAACCCTCCAATGAGCATTCCCGCCATTTGCCATCGAAACAAAACGGTTTCATTGGTTAAAAAATCAATCGACAATGCCTCTAGACTTTCTTTCTTTATTATGTTGAATAATATTAAGTCGTAAATATCTACGAAATAACCTAAAGAGGCTACTACGATGAGAATGGCAATATTTTTAGTGGATTTTATACTCGTATTCATGAAATATTAGGGCTTTGTCAAAGATGCACAAAATTTTTCAAGTTCTCGCGCATCAATTTCGTCAAAAGCATGGAAGTGTGTGCTATCAAGGTCTAAAACTCCCCAAACTTCGCCATTTTCTAGGAGTGGAATAACAATTTCAGAATTAGATTTGTCGCTGCAAGCAATATGGCCAGGAAATTTATGTACATCGGGTACTACAATTGTACGCTTTTCTATCCAAGCATTCCCACAAACTCCTTTGCCCTTTGGGATGCGTATGCATGCTGTCGGTCCCTGGAATGGACCTAACAGCAAGTCATTTCCTTCTATTAGATAGAAACCCACCCACCATACCTGTAGTTTTTCATGAAGCAAGGCAGATGCATTGCTCAGGTTGGAATACCAAGGCGCATCAGGATCAAGCAAACCTGACCAAAACATGTGGATTTCTTGGTAAACAGATTCTTTGTAATTCGAATTCAGGGCGTTGATCGGTTTAGGAGTTTCCATAAAAGGTTTGTACAAAAATAGCCTTCTCGTGCCAAATAATAAGTCAATATGTGGGTTGTGTTTGACACGAATAATGATTCAAAAACAATTTCTTAATGAAAAAAAGCAATTAAATTAGTTAAAATGCGCGCTACGGCTGTAAATTTGAGGTTTCTGTTTCACAAAAGTGGTATATGGAAGTTGTAAATACAAAAAGATTTGAGGTAGTTTTTACTTTTGTGAATCATCCTTTTTTTGGGATGGTGGTAGAAGCCAATGCGATACAATTATTGGAGAACGGAAATCCGTCGCTCACTTTTCAACGCATTCGTAAACAAAATGCGGATTATTATAAGCTAGACGATAATCAAAAAAAAGCGGTAAACATCATAGAAAACTATGAAGTAGACCAAATAATGAAGAAATTCTACACGGGAAATAAAAAAATTCGCGCCACAGACTTTTTTGCCAAACATTATTCTGATGAAATCAAGAAACTCGTTCGCGAGTATATCGAAAATCATCTGGTATCTCTTTTACAAATTATTAAAGATTATCCGCTTTACCGGTCAGGAAATCTTGGAGAACCTATGGGTTCTCGCTTGCATTTTAGTAACGAACCGGCTACCGTTTTGTTTCATTTTCGCAGAGATGAGGAAGGGATAAACTATTTCGTCACATTGAGACATAAAGATGAGAAGGTTCATATTTACGAAAAAGATGCAGAACTTATCGTAGGTAAACCAGCATGGATGCTTACTCGTGACAAATTATTGTTTTTTCACGAGCACATAGAAGGCAATAAAATCAAGCCCTTCTTTAGTAAAAAACACATCCATATAGATACCAAACAAGAAGAAGTTTACTTGCAAAAATTTGTACTTCCCTTGTTAGAGAATCACGATGTTTTTGCCAAGGGTTTTAACATTCAAACTGAAAAATTAGATGTTAAGCCGGTTCTTCGAGTAACTCGCATGCTTGAAAATCAACCCCAGGCGGTTTTATATTTTCAATATGGCAGCTGGTTGTTCCCATATCACGTAGACAAGCGAGTTAATGTACGTTTAGGCAAGGAGGGTAGTGATTATACCTTTTATCGAATTAAGAGGTCTTATCAGATTGAAAAAGAGAAGATTAAAATATTATTAGAATTAGGACTGTCACACGGAGAGGGTAGTGTTTTTAAAATTCCAACCAATGATTCAGATACGCATTCGTATGCACTCATCGAATGGTTAAACGATCATACACAAACCCTTAATCGCGCAGGTTTTACCATTGAGCAAGATTTTCATGAAGTAAAATACCATTTAGGGTCTGTTGAACTTAAGGTGAAAGTAAATCAGTCAGATGATTGGTTTGATGTAATGGCTATTGTGCGCTTTGGTGAGGTGGAGATACCCTTCCGAAGATTACGAAATCACATATTAAAAAACATACAAGAATTCATTCTTCCCGACGGAACTGTAGCGATCATCCCTAAAGAATGGTTTGCCCGTTTTGCAAAAGTTTTGAATTTTTCAGAGGAAACCGAAGAAGGTCTTCGTATCAAGAAAATACACGTAAGTTTATTAGAGGATATTCAAGATTTCATGGAGGAAGAATTGCCGTCCTCCGATTG
>CBFHGY010000093.1:0-5663 GCA_965655465.1 Bacteroidia bacterium
ATTCGATAGCATCTTGAATTTAGTCTATCAAGCTCGGTCGGCGGGACATTTGATTTGGATTGATTTGCATTATTCGCATACTTGGGCAGATCCGGGTAATCAGGAAATTCCCAAAAACTGGAATCAAAATTCGAAGGAAGCATTGAATGCCGATGTGCAGCAATATACCCGAGCGATGTTAGCCAAATTTGAACCAGATATTATTCAAGTAGGCAATGAAATCGATAATGGGTTTTTATGGCCAATTGGAAGGTTTAGCGATACTGCGGCATTTTATTATCTGTTGAGAAATACGTGTAGAACCGTGAGAGAAAGCAATCCGAATCTACCTATTATGCTACATATTTCTAACTATCAAAGGGCAGATTATTTTTATGGAGAGGCACTTAAACGAGCAATTGATTTCGATATTATCGGACTTTCATATTATCCCAAATGGCATGGATATAATATCGATAGTCTATTTCAAACAATGAATAGATTGCATAATACGTGCAGAAAAAGAGTCATAATTGCAGAGAATAGTTATCCATTTACATTTTCTTGGGCAGATTGGACGAATAATGTAATGGGCTGGGAGGGGGATCTGCATCCTGATTTTCCGGGAACGGCAAACGGACAACTTCGCCAAGTAGCGCATTTATTGAATGGAGCCAAAGGCTTAAATCATGTAAGCGGATACACATATTGGGAAGGGGTATGGGTGGCGTCGGATGGTCCTGAATCTCAAAACGGATCCCCTTGGGAGAATCAGGCTTGTTTTGATTTTACGTTTAAGGCTTTGCCTGTTTGGAAGGCGTTCAAACCTTAACGAATACCAAATTTACACATGAAATTAAAAGGCCTACCCGGAAAGGAAGGCCTCTTAATTGGTTAAATAATTTTGGATTAGTGACCTACTTTATAAGATGTGATCATATAACCCATTTTACGGTTCCCTTTAATGCTCAAAACCATTTCAACGGGTTGAGGACCACGAGTTTTGTTCGTGATTTGTGTAGCCATTGGCCCTTGCGCATAAAAGCAACCATGGAAATCAGGGTTCTGCATAAAGTTTACTTTGATTTCTTGCGCACCTTGTGGGGGACGACAAGGCTCTTGATTACCGCCCATTCCTGGGGCTCCTGGGTGTGCACCCGGTCCGCCATGACCGTGACCTTCTGCAGTACCACCAACGGTTACTTGGTTAATGCTAACAGGCTTGTTTTCAAAACGCTCAGGGTGATTAGCAAAATCGCCACCTGAAACTACCATCTGAGAGAATGCAACGCTGCTTGAGAAAGCAACCACTGTTAATAATAATAACTTTTTCATTTTGGTTTTAATTGTGTATTTTCAACTAAGCAAATAACGTGCCAAGAATTTTCTTGTGCGGTAAGTGATTGAAATTTAAAAAATTGCACTTGTTTTTTTCTTTTGTATATTAGGAAAGATGTCATTTTTTTGACTTTTCTACCTTTCTAAATCAGACGATCAATAACGGATTATTTTAGAAGAATAACTTAAAATTCATAAAAAGTGTTGATAACGTTAAATCTTTTAATGATCTCCTATGCCGAATGCGTTGTGATATTTGCTGTGTCCGGAATAAAAGAGAACTACTTTAGCACAAGATACCATAGCTAAATGGATACGAACAGATTTTGAAATAAAATACTCCGCGTGATATGCGTGTTCACCCCACTACGTAGTCATCTGAGCGATTACCTCTTACCCAAAGACAGCGACATAAATGATACGTAACAATTTTCTGAAATGATGAATTAAAGAAATTGTGCAATGACTATGGCCGGTATAAAATTTTAATTCCGTGAAAAATCCTTTAATCGATATGCAACACAGCGCAATACCTTTCAGTATGATTGATCTTGGAATTAAAAGGTAAATCCTAAACTCAAGAATGGGATAGGCCAAAAATTGTTCCGTTCAAATCCGTCTTGATTTATATATTGCCCGGTTTGATTGTCGTAATAACCGTCATAAGTTAGTTCACTAAAAGCAGCACTTAGCACCCCAATATCTACAAAACCTTTTTTGAAAGCATTTATTCGTAAGGCAGGTCCACCAATAATTGTAGCAGGTCGATCATGGTGCATCAATACCCATAATTCACCCACTAATGAAACTTTGGGTGAACTTTGATACAATCCACTCACTTCAACGATAGGAAGTTGGTCTTTCGATTGTGTGTAAAAACCATAACCCGCATTGATTGTGATGTTCGCTTCTCGGGTACCATAGGTAAAATTGGTAAACAACAAACCCAATGATTCCTCGTCTCCGTACCAAATTTTTCCCATTTGACCGCCTGCACTGATATGCATTTTTTCATTGATCTTGGTTCCCGCTTTTAAGTTAACAAAAGTGGGCATAAAAGCAGGGGTGGTGGTCATACCAATACTCACATTATCCGTAATCCCATATTGAGCTTGAACAACCAAGCCGTATATGAGATTCAAATAACCTTCTCCTTTTTTTAAGGGTATAGCAGAAGGTGCATACAAATACCGAGTTGGTTGAATGATAGGTCCTATATTTTTGGGATTGGGAATTACCGTTTTACTTAGAATACTATTCTTAGGAATAATTATCAATGTACCATCTTTTTTCAATACTTCAATTTCTGTTTCTGATTCCCGAATAATTCTGCCTTCTGCATAACCCGCCGCGGTTTGAACTTTATAATAAACCACAGAATCACTGGGATTCGTGGGAGTTTGTGCTTGAATCTTTGGTGTACTCAGAAACGTACTCAAAGCAAAAACGACGATAGCTTTAAATAAGGTATTTTTCATAGGGTTTTCAATTTTAAGCAAAATTAAGGGTGCGTGTATCCTTTTTATTACGGAATAACGCATTTATTTGAAATTAAATTACGGAAAAATGCAAAACTGTTCAACTTGGGTGGCCTTTTCCTTGCTATACATTGTTTAAGTTCTCTTATTTCACGAACTTTGCACTCTTAATGGAATCGATATTAATAACCCTTCCCGATGGAGCGCAGAAATCGTATTCTGTGGGTACCACTCCCATGGATGTGGCGCTTTCAATTAGTGAAGGTTTAGCTCGCAATGTGCTCGCTGCTAAAGTTAACGACAAGGTTGTCGATGCGAGTACCCCTTTACATGAAAATTGCAGTCTTTCTCTCCTTACTTGGAATGATACAGAAGGGAAGCAGACGTATTGGCACAGTTCTGCACATATTCTTGCCGAAGCGCTAGAAGCTTTATTCCCAGGAGTTAAATTGGGTATCGGTCCTCCAATTCAATTTGGGTTTTACTACGATGTCGATTTTGGCGATTATAAATTTACCGATGCCGATTTTGAAAAACTAGAGGCTAAAATTAAGGAATTGGCAAAATCAAATTCTGTTTTTGTACGCAAGGAAATTTCCAAAAACGATGCGATTGCCTATTTTGAGGAAAAAGGAGATCCCTATAAATTAGATCTACTTAAAGATTTAGAAGACGGTAGCATTACGTTTTACGAACAAGGTAACTTTACCGATTTATGCAGGGGGCCTCATATCCCACATACCGGTCATATTAAAGCAATAAAAGTATTGTCAACTGCCGGTGCTTATTGGCGCGGTGATGAAAAGAATAAACAATTAACCCGTATTTACGCCATCACATTTCCTAAAAAATCTGAATTGGATGCCCATTTAGAAATGTTGGAGGAAGCAAAAAAACGCGACCATCGCAAATTGGGTAAAGAATTAGAAATATACACTTTCGACGACGACGTAGGCCCAGGTTTGCCCTTATGGTTGCCCAACGGTGGAGCCATGATTGAGGCATTAGAATCCTATGCCAAAAAGGTAGAAAGAGAAGCGGGATATGAGCGTGTAAAGTCGCCGCATATCGCACGCGAAAGTATGTACCTCAAAAGTGGACATTTACCTTATTATAAGGATAGTATGTATCCACCGATGGAAATCGATGGGGTGAACTATTACTTAAAGGCTATGAATTGTCCGCATCACCATAAAATATTTGCGGCAACTCCTAAATCGTATCGCGACTTACCCATTCGTTTGGCTGAATATGGTACCTGTTACCGATATGAACAAAGCGGAGAGTTATTCGGATTAATGCGGGTGAGGAGTTTGCAAATGAATGATGCCCACATTTATTGCACCGAAGAACAATTTGAAGAAGAATTTCAAAACGTAAATGCCTTGTATTTGAAGCATTTTGAGAAATTTGGCATAGATAAATATGTAATGCGTTTTTCGAAGCACGATCCAGCACGTTTGGGTACCAAATATATCGACATGCCAGAGTTATGGATCAAGACAGAATCTATGGTTCGTAAAGTACTGGATAAGATGGGGGTGAATTATGTAGAAGTTGAAGACGAAGCGGCATTTTACGGACCTAAAATCGATATTCAAGTCTACAGTGCAATAGGTCGTGAATTTACCCTAGCTACCAATCAAGTGGACTTTGCGCAGGCAGCGCGTTTTGATTTAAGTTTCATAAATGAGAAAAACGAAAAGGAACGTCCTTTAATTATTCACCGGGCTCCTTTGAGCACGCATGAACGATTTATCGGATTTTTATTGGAACACTATGCAGGCAGACTTCCCGTTTGGTTGGCTCCAAAACAAGTAATTGTACTGCCAATTTCAGATAAATATGCGGGATATGGAGATGAAGTTGTTAAATTCCTGAAAAAACACGATATTCGCGCCTCTATTGATCACAGATCGGAGAAAGCTGGAAAGAAAATCCGGGATGCTGAAGTTTCTAAAACCCCATACATGCTTATTGTCGGGGAGAAAGAAGCCGAAGCACAAGGAGTATCTGTAAGGATGCACGGTGGTACCGATTTAGGATTGATGGAACTACAGCAATTTGCTGATAAAATAATTGATGAAGCCAAGTTATAAAGGTAAAAGCCGCCGCAGGGAAGATCCCCACAAAATCAACGAACGCATCGTAGCAAAAGAAGTGCGTTTGGTTGGTGACAACATTGAAATGGGTATCTACCCAACCGAAAAAGCCATTGAAATGGCCTTCGAGCTAGGCCTCGATTTGGTTGAAATCAGTCCTAATGCCGAACCTCCCGTATGTAAAGTAACCGACTATAAGAAGTTTCTTTACGAACAAAAGAAGAAGCAAAAGGAAATCAAAGCAAATGCGGTAAAGCAAGAAATTAAAGAAATTCGCTTCGGTCCCAATACCGACGAACATGACGTGAATTTCAAAATGAAACATGCCATTACCTTTTTAGAAGAAGGCAATAAAGTACGTGCCTTTGTATTCTTTAGAGGTCGTACCATCGTTTTCATTGAAAGAGGAATCGACTTGTTAATGAATTTTGCCAACAAATTGATTGAAGATGGGTATGCCAAGTTGGAAATGGAACCCAAAAGAGAAGGAAAAAAAGTGGTGATTATCCTAGCACCTAAAAACGCAAAAAAATAATATTTAACGTATACAGTTATGCCAAAAATGAAGACCAATTCCAGCGCAAAGAAACGTTTCAAGGTAACGGGCACTGGAAAAGTAAAACGCCGTAAAGCTTTTTTGAACCATATCTTGACCAAAAAGGCGACCAAACGTAAAAAAGCCCTTGCAAAACCTGCAATGGTGCATGAAACAGATATGAGCAATGTGAAATTCATGCTCCGTATCGGTAAATAATAAAAATCATGG
>CBFHGY010000093.1:5673-7347 GCA_965655465.1 Bacteroidia bacterium
TGCCTTGTGCCGCTCAAGCCAATAAACTAGAATAATATGCCAAGATCAGTAAACCACGTAGCGAGTAAAGCTAGAAGGAAAAAGACCCTGAAGTTAGCCAAAGGTTACTTCGGAAGACGTAAAAACGTATGGACGGTTGCTAAAAACGCCGTAGAAAAAGGTTTAGGCTATGCCTGCCGCGACCGCAGAACCAAAAAGCGCGAATTCCGCTCTCTTTGGATTATGCGTATCAATGCCGCTTGCCGCGAACACGGTGTGAGTTACTCCGTATTCATGGGTAAATTTGCTGCATCATCTCTAGAAATGGACCGTAAAACTTTAGCCGAATTGGCAATGAACGATCCTCAAGGTTTCAAAGCCGTTCTAGATATTGTAATGCAAGGCTAAAATACAGATACCTATCCGAAAAGGCCGTCGTTTATCGATGGCCTTTTTTCGTTTTAATCCCCTCTTAA
Source organism: Bacteroidia bacterium (assembly GCA_965655465.1). GTDB lineage: Bacteria > Bacteroidota > Bacteroidia > NS11-12g > UBA955 > VMCP01. The sequence goes on from CBFHGY010000093.1 coordinate 6,129, forward strand.
TATATTCGCAGCAACCAATTCTACGTTCTAAACGTCTACCTTCTATAAAATGAAATCAATTATATCCAACCCATTTAAAATAGGCATTTTCTTTGCTTTGTTTTTGGCTTACTTCACAAGCCAAGGCTTGAAAGCACAAAATACAACGACCCTTACAAGCGATACCAGTGAATTTGGACATATTCCAGAATGGGAGTACATCGCATCCGATTTTCCCAAATATAAATCCTTTATGTTGCGCAGAATTCATCAAGAATATATTGCCAATGAAAATGGATTTCTACTAGATGTGAAATTAGATACTGCCTTTTTAGATTTTAAAAGATCTCAAACCGATTCTACCCTTTTTATTGGAAGCTACTTTGCAGATGATGACGCCCGAATTCCATTTGCAAAAGCCAATGATATTGAAAAAATCCCTTTAGAAATTAAATTAGCACCCAATGGTAAAATCAAACAATTGGTTAATTGGAAGCAATACCGCGATTATTTTGTGTCCTCGCTTTCCAAACAAGCCCAAGCGGATTTGATCAATTCGGTGTATTTTAAAGAACAAAAAGAATTGCTTAATAATGAAGCCGTTATTCGTTTATTGGTAATGGAAGATTTGTATTATATGTTTGATGTATACGGAGATTCAGTTGATTTGAACCTAACGTACTTGCGTATGAAAGGTCTAAAATCGCCCTTTACACAGAAAACCTTGCAAGTTTTAGGTGATTTGAAAATCACTCGCGTTGATGGTGCAGCCAATACCCTCAGGTTCAAAGCTCAAAACAAAGCGGCAGCCGAGGTAAAACAACAATTAATGGATGAAGCTATCCGATATCTAAAAACCAAAGAACAAGATAAAACTTCAAGTACGCAAATCTTGAATGTAGGTTTAAATTCAGAACAAGAAATGGACTATAATACCCGCGCACATTGCGTGATGTCTGCATCTTTTAGCGACGTGGTCGTTTTGAATTTACAGAGTAAGGGCAATGTGCGCGTGTATCAGTTATGGGATTACAGATATAACTGGGAGAAATAATTAATCTTCCTTTATTTCTGAAATTTCAGGATCGGTATGGAACTTCAATGCGCCTTCCTCTAAGTCGATGTATACCTTTCCAGATTGCAAATTTCCACTCAGAATTTGTCGGCTCAACTCGTCTAAAACTCTTTTTTGGATGAACCGCTTTAAAGGTCTAGCTCCAAATTGAGGATCGTATCCCAA
>CBFHGY010000094.1:0-7329 GCA_965655465.1 Bacteroidia bacterium
CTTCAGATCGCGCATATATTTTTGCATTCCGGCACTTTCAAACTGGAATATCCCGTTGGTTTCGCCCCTTTGAAATAACTCATAGGTTTTTTCATCATCGAGGGGAATTTCCTCAATATCGATGATGTCACCGGTGGTTTCTTTAACGAGTTGTATGGCATCTTTCAAGATACTCAAGGTGCTCAAACCCAAGAAATCCATCTTCAATAAACCCGCTTCTTCAATTTGAGTTACATCGTATTGCACTTGCATCCAAGGAGAATCTTTACTTCTAGCTACGGGTACTAATTCATCAATATCCTGCGGAGCGATAATAATACCACAGGCATGAACGCCGGTATTACGCACGCTCCCCTCCAACTTTTCGGCATCGTGAAGCACTTTAGTTGCTTCTTCTTTGCCATTGTAAATGCGCTGTAATTCTCGGACATTTTCAATTTCTTCGGGCTTGATATTAATACTGTCGTCTTTGGCTAAAGTATCGGGATTTACATGGAAGAGCTTTTTTAGCTTCATGTTGAGGGGCACCATTTTCGATAACCTATCTGTTTCAGACAAGGGATATTGAAGCACGCGACCCACGTCTCGTATTGCACTTTTTGCTGCCATCGTGCCATAGGTGATGATTTGTGCAATCCGTCGTTCGCCGTATTTCTTGGCTACATATTCAATTACCCGATCTCGACCTTGGTCGTCGAAATCGATATCCACGTCAGGCATGCTGACCCTTTCCGGATTCAAGAAACGCTCAAAGAGTAAATCATATTTCACCGGATCTACGTTAGTAATCCCCAAAACATATGCAACTAAACTCCCTGCCGCGGATCCCCGACCTGGTCCTACCCAGACGCCCATTTCACGAGCGGCAGTAGTAAAATCTTGTACGATTAAGAAATACCCTTCAAACCCTGATTCGCAGATGGTATTCAATTCAAACTCCAAGCGTTCTTCAACGGGTTGCGGAATTACACCGCCATAGCGTTTTCGGGTACCCTCATAAGCCAAATGCCGCAGATATGCCTTCATGTCCAAAAATCCTTCTGGAATGGCATAATTCGGCAATACTATGTCGCGATTCAAATCTGGCGTATCAATGGTATCAATCAATTTATTGGTATTCTCCAAGGCTTCTGGCAAATCCTTGAATAATTCAGACATCTCCTCCTGAGTTTTAAAGAAAAACTCCTCATTGGGAAATCCAAACCTAAAGCCTTTGCCACTTTCTTCATTGGTTGCTTTTGGAGTAGCTTGAAACTCAGAAGTATTGATACAAAGTAAAATATCGTGTGCATTCGCATCTTGTTGATCGATATAATGCGAATCGTTGGTTGCAATAATTGAGACGTCGTATTTTCTTGCAAATTTTATTAGGGTTTGATTTACATCTTCCTGACTTAAACCGGTATTATCAATATTTTTTAGCCCATGACGTTGCAATTCAACATAAAAATCATCACCGAATAAATTGTGCCATTCTACAAATAATTTCTCTGCTTCTTCTTCCCCTTTAAATAAGATTGCTTGTGGTATTTCGGCACCAATGCAACATGAGGTAGCAATCAGCCCTTCCGAATATTGCTTCAATAGTTCTTTATCGATACGCGGGTATTTGCTATACAAACCCTCCAAATACCCCAAAGAACAGAGTTTACTCAAATTGCGATAGCCCGTTTCGTTTTTCGCAAGTAAAAGCTGATGGTAACGTTTGTCTTTTTTACCTTGACCAAATGATTTTTCAAATCGGTCGTGTACCATATAAAATTCACACCCAATAATGGGCTTTATGCCTTGTTTGGTGCTTTCCACATAGAAATCGAAAGCACCGAACATATTCCCGTGGTCGGTTATGGCCACAGCTGGCATATTATCGGCTTTTGCCTTTTGAATGAGCTTCTTTACTTCAGCAGCTCCATCGAGCAATGAATATTGAGTATGAACGTGTAAATGTGAAAATGATGGCATACGAAAAGACCAAATTTACGGCTTTCGTGTTGCGCATTGAAGGGTGTGAAGAAGTTTTGAAAAAGTAATTTTATTTTATTTCCAAAGGCTCGGAATTGCTTGTATCCCCCTCTTGGTATTCGTAAAAAATGGTATCTCCAGATAACCCACTTTCCGTGTAGGGCAACATCCAAAAAGGCTTGTCCTGCTTGTACATACCCTCTTCTTTTAACCATCCCGTTTGATAATAAGACTGGTAGGGACCTTGATAATAGGAGGCACCTGTTTTGGCATCTGTTTCACGAGTAAATCGCGACATTCTCTGTCCGTTTGGATAATAATTTTCGGTCCAAACTTCATCGGCCCCTTCGTGTTTGGAAACATTCAACAAGGTTTGACTTTTATTAAAAGTTAGAATGTATTTCACCGAATCTCCCAAATAGTAACGCTTCTCAAAAACCGATCCATCTGCACGTTTCACTTCATCAATAAGTGCAACCTTTACTTTAACTAAGCTATCTAATTCGTTTGCATTAAATATATAAGGCACGTAACGATTATCCGTTTTTGAGTCCGAACATGATTCAAAAAGTGTAGCTGTGAATAAAATTCCCCCGAGAAATAAAGCAAAGCCTTGTTTTAACATGTTGCAAAATTAACCTTTCGGGGGATACTTTTCACGTTTATCCTCATTTTATCGCAATTTACGCACATGACATGCAGATGCCCGGGTATTGATTTAATTTCGTGGATCGTGCGCATCACTGAACTCAAACTATATCAATTTAAAAACCACGAATCGCAATCATGGTCATTTAGCGATAAAATAAATGCATTTGCGGGACTCAATGGCGTTGGAAAAACGAATATATTAGATGCACTGTATTATATTAGCAATACGAAAAGTTATTTCAACCATAGCGATCAGCAGCTAATTCGTTTCGGACAGTCTGAATCCTCCGTTTTTGCCAAATTGCAAAAAGACCAGGAATATGAAATCTTGGCCAGCTTTGGAGAAACTCGAAAAAAAACCTTCAAGAAAAATGGCAAAGCCTATACTCGACTGGTTGATCATATAGGTTTTTTACAGGCGGTTTTTATTACGCCCTACGATACCTCTTTGGTATTTGAAGGTTCGGAAGAACGAAGACGGTTTATTGACTTTAGCATCAGCCAATTAAACAAAGAATATCTCCAGGATCTCATCGACTACCGCAAGGTCATCGAACAGAGAAATGCCTTTTTAAAGAGTCTAGATGGCCGTTTAATGGACTTGATATTATTGGAAAGTTACGACCGCAGTTTAATCCCATTAGGAAAGCGCATTTCCCAGAATCGACAGGCTTTTATTTCGGAATTCTTACCGGTTTTTCAGGAAATTCATCACGCATTAACACAATCTGAAGCATCGGTTTCATTGACCTATGATTCCGCATTGATTGCCAATGATTTTGCTCAAATTTTAAAGGATGCCGCCCAAAAGGATGTGCATGCCCAACGCAGCACACAAGGCATTCACAAAGACGACATGGTTTTTGAAATCAATGGAATGCCATTGAAAAAATTCGGATCACAAGGACAAATCAAAACGTATGTAGTTGCGTTAAAATTGGCTCAATATCAGTATCTGCGTCGCAAATCGGGCGATTTACCCCTTTTGTTATTGGATGACATTTTCGAGAAAATCGATGCCACTCGTTCGCAGCGATTAATGGAAATGGTATGCTCCGACGATTATGGACAAATTTTCATTAGTGACACCCACGGAGAGCGCATTCGTGAACACTTCGCTCCTTTTCCTGTATCTTTTACTCTGTTTGAAGTTGGAGCTGAGCCATCAAGCTTGACATCAAACTAACTAAAAACGCCCACCATTAGGTCTAAATCTTTGTAAGGAAGCCCAAATTTCAACGCCAACTGTTTATTGGTGAGGCTGCCTTTATACATATACGTTCCTCTACGAAGTCCGCGATTAATTTTAATGGCTTCGGCAAATCCACCTTGGGTAACAATTTCCTCCAACATGGGTGTAAATAAGTTACTCAAAGCATAGCTTGCTGTTCTGCTCACCCTTGAAGGGATATTAGGGACACAATAATGGATCACATCGTGTTTTTTGAACACGGGATTTTCGTGAGATGTTAATTGCGACGTTTCAAAGTTCCCCCCACGATCAATAGCGATATCAATTAAAACGGAATGAGGTTTCATTGCCATAATCATTTCTTCTGTTACGAGGATGGGACTTCTGTGGTTTTTACCGGAATAGGCACCAATTACCACATCAGCACGATGAATAGCGGATTGCAGAGTTTGAGGCTGCAAAGTTGAAGTATACAAGTGATGTCCAAATGTTTTTTGAATTCTTCTAAGCCGGTATACATCATTATCAAATATTTTCACATTTGCCCCTAAGCCAATTGCAGACTTGGTTGCAAATTCCCCAACGGCACCTGCTCCTAAAATAACTACTTGCGTGGGTGGAACCCCTGCAAAACCGCCCAATAATTCACCTTTTCCTATGTGCGTGTTGTTAAGGTATTCGGCAGCAATCATTATGGATGCGGTACCCGCAATTTCACTCATTGCTCTAATTAAGGGTAGCGCTCCCGATTCATCTTCAATAAATTCATACGCCATGGCATGAATTTTCTTGTCCAGCAATTGTTTTAGCATTATACCGTCTAATTGATTGATTTGCAATGCAGATATCAACAATTGACCGGGTTTCATAAAACGCAACTCTTCTAAGGTTGGGGGATCGATTTTAAGTACAACGTCTGATTGGTAAACTTCTCGAACATCGTTGGTAATAATTGCCCCATTTTCGCTGTAACTCAAATCATTGAAATTGGCATTTGCGCCGCTTCCGGCTTGTATGATAATTTCGTGACCCAAGCCCACTAAATAGCCAACTGCCGATGGAGTTAAGGGGACCCTGTTTTCTTGAAAGGTTATTTCTTTAGGAATGCCCATTCTTAACACATGCAAGGGCCGCTTTTTATGAAGCATTTGCACTTGCGTTTCGGCCGCACTTTGGGGAGAAATTTGGGGAGACAAAACGGGTTCGGTCATAGCAAAAAGGAGTGTCTAATAAATGATTCAAAGGCCCTCTTTTAAAAGCGTTCCAAGGTTCCTTTTCCACAAATATACAACAATTACTTCGATGGTTTTAAGCCTTGAAAACGGAATAATGAGAATCATGTTGTAAATTGCGAAAGTAAAAATGAAACAATATTCTTTGGCCCTCTTCCAAACGGCATTCTTGTTTTTAGGAAGTATTTGCACTTCTACAGAAAGCCTGCAGGCACAAGCCCCTATACCACCTCCTGTGAAAAATAGCGTGAATTCTATTGCTCGAATTGATAGTTTAACTCAAAATCTTTACGCCCAAATTCCCTCACATTTAGTACCTGAATGGGATGTAAACCAAGGCTTTAATCGCGATGATTTCGAGGAAGCCATGAAGCTTTTGGGCAGTTCTATTCCTTTCGAATATCACCGCTTGGTTGAAGAACAAGTTCGTTATTTTAGCAATTTACACCCCAGCTATTACGACAGATTGCACGAACGTATGAGTTTATATTTTCCCATTTTCGAGGAAATTTTAGATAAAAAAGGCCTTCCCACAGAATTGAAATATGTTTCAGTAATAGAATCTTCTTTGAATCCCAATGCTGTTTCATGGGCGGGTGCTACTGGCCTTTGGCAGTTTATGCCCTACACAGGAAAACACATGGGTATGACGATTAATTATTCCTTAGACGAACGCAAAAGTATTTTGAGATCCACCGAAAAAGCTTGCGAATATTTTTCAAATAGCCAAGGTATTTTCGACAATTGGTTACTCAGTATTGCCTCGTACAACTGCGGTGCCGGAAATGTTCAAAAAGCAATACGCCGTGCTGGAGGTGATAAAAAGTCATTTTGGGATATCCTTCCCTATTTGCCCAAAGAAACCCGATATTACGTGCCCAAATTTATTGCAGCAGCCTATGTTCTGAATTTCACCAAGCATGCATCACGACCACAGTTCAATTCCCAAACCCAATTTTTGGTTCCTACTCGTGTCGACAGCAGCCTTCATTTGGCTAAAATGTGCTCTTATTTAGCCGGTGACCAAAAATCCGATTTGATGTCACTTAATTGTGAATTCATTAAACCCAATACCGGAAATGCCACTAACAATACCATTTTGCTTCCTTACTCTTACAGCATGTGCTTCATGTCTGAAAACGATTCGTTACAGCAATATGCGGCATTGAGCACGGAAGATATCTCTGCATCCAGCTTTTCTAGAAACGCCTATAGCTCGAAAAACAGAAATTCTCGTTCTGGATCTAAAAACAGGAATGTTCATATCGTGAAACGAGGTGAAACCTTAAGCCATTTATCACACAGATACGGGGTTTCCGTGCAAACGATCATGCGCAATAATGGATTGCGTAATTCCCGAATCCATATTGGTCAGCGCTTGGTAATTGGTGGCTACAAACACACCAAGAATCACAATTAATCGCTATTTTTCGATTAAAAGGATAATTGCAAAGTCTCATTCCACTCATTTATAACAAGATTCATGCGATGAAAACTATTGTAATTTTTGCATCTGGGTCAGGAACCAATGCCGAAAACATCATAACCAAAATACATGGCAACCGGGTTCATGTTGCTCGAATATATTGCAACAATCCTAAGGCAGGGGTGATTGAAAGAGCTTCAAGATTGGGCATCCCTGTTTGCATGATCTCCAAGGAGGAATGGAAAGAAGAAGCTCCAGCATTCTGGAAGACCCAATTGCAAGAAGATGCTCCGGACCTCATTGTTCTCGCTGGTTTTTTATGGAAAATCCCTTCATATTTAATTCAAATATTTCCTGATAAAATCATCAATTTGCATCCCGCTTTACTTCCTAAATTTGGAGGCAAAGGCATGTACGGGATGCACGTACATGAAGCCGTTTTAAATCAGAAAGAAACCCGTACAGGCATCACAATTCATTGGGTAAACGAGGAATACGATGAAGGCGCTATCTTGTTTCAAGCGGAAATTCCGGTAAATCTATCGGAGAGTCCCGAACAATTGGCAAGTCGCATTCACGAGCTTGAACATACTCACTTTCCAAACGTAATTTTACACACTTTAGCATATGAAAACTTATAAGCATATCGAAACTAATGTGCTCCATGCGGGCATAGAACCAGATCCCAGTACCGGGGCTATTATGACTCCTATTTTTCAAACCAGTACGTATGTACAAAGCGCACCTGGTGAACATAAAGGATATGAATATGCCCGTACACAAAATCCTACCCGCGATGTATTGCAAAAGAATATTGCAGCCTTAGAGCAAATGAACTTTGGCTTGTGTTTCAGTACAGGTATGGG
>CBFHGY010000095.1:0-2973 GCA_965655465.1 Bacteroidia bacterium
CGGAAATTTCCAATTTTAGCAATCCCCAACGCAAACTAAAAGCCAAACCCCCAACGCATATTTCTTTTCAAACCCTTTGGGAAATAGGCCGAACGGCGCAACCCGATAAGCATATTCATGCAGTAAGAAGGTATCGTGATTTGCGTGTTCCCGAAGTCATTTACTTTCACAACGATAGTTTAACACGCTATTATGCAAGGCTTTTCGTGCATCCCGAAACCGGTGAAATCATTGAATATTTCGATGTACAAAACAGTTTTTTCAGGTGGATACTCAACGGACACATGTACTTGTGGTTACCAGAGCAAATAGGTAAAAAAGTAGTAGGCATTGCCAGTATTCTAGCGGGTATATCCGTAATAACGGGGTTCGTTCTTTGGTTTCCCAAGAGAATGAAGAAATGGAAATCGTATTTTATTTGGAAATGGAAATGGAACACCAAATGGAAGCGAAAAAATGCCGATTTGCACCGAATATTGGGTGTTTACTGCGTTTTACCGGTATTGGTGTTTGTCATTACAGGCCTTTTTTGGTCTTTCGACTCATTCGCATTGCTTTATTATAAACTTCTTGGTGGAAATACTCCGGCAATTTTCTCGCAACCTACAGTTCCTAAGTATGCCTTTAAGCCGGAATCTTTCGACAGACTTTGGGAAACCCATTTTGAAGAAAATTCGACATTTGCCTATATCGATTTTCATGCCCCCGAAGCCGATACCCTCGCTGCCGAAATCGCCTTAAATCCCCATATTTTCAGTTATTACAAAACGGATTACAGGTTTTTTGACCTACAAACGCAGCAACCTAAAGCGGTAAATGCCATTTACAGCGCATATCAAAATGCGTCCATAGCCGATAAAATAATACGCGCCAATTACGACATACACACTGGGGGTATTTTAGGTATTTGGGGCAAGATAGGGGCCTTTCTAGCCAGTTTGGCCTTTGTCAGTTTGCCCGTAACTGGATTTTTATTCTCTTGGGGAAGAGTCCGCAAAGCGTAAATATTTCATTTAAATGAGATTGATTGATAGCTTTTTAGCGCTTAATGTTATGGGAAGTTTGAATTATTGTAATTTTTACAATATACTTGAAAGAATTATCCTATGGATACAAATCTACAAGCACAATTTCAAGCGGCCGTTTCTGTCGATAACGTAATTTTTGGTTTCGATAGTAATGGATTGAACGTACTTCTGATATACAGAGGGGCGGAGCCATTTAGAGATCATTGGGCATTGCCTGGAGATTTAATTGATCTTAAAGTTGATACTCCAGACAGTGCGGCCGTTAAAGTATTGCGAAACTTAACGGGCTTAGAAGAATTGTATATCGACCAGATTAGAACTTTCGGTCGTTTGGATCGACATCCTTATGGCCGCGTGTTTACTGTGGCTTATTTTGCATTGATAAAAATCCAAGATTATTCGGTTGAGGCCTCCTCATGGGCCGAACAAGCAGAATGGTTTCCCATAAATGAATTACCCGATTTACCCTTTGATCATAATGAAATCTTTAATTATGCCAAAGAGCTGCTAAAAATGAAAATCCGTAAGCAACCCATTGGATTTGAATTGTTGCCCAAACATTTTACCCTTACCGAATTGCAACGCCTCTATGAAGCCATATTGGAGAAAGAGTTTGATGTGCGCAATTTCAGAAAGAAAATTTTGAGCATGGATTTTATTACCGATACCGGACTGAAGCAGCATAGCGTGATGCACCGACCTGCAAAATTGTACAAGTACAATTCCCGTAAATATGCCAAATTGATGACCGTTGGTTACGATTTTGATTTATAATTTTTTGCATTAATTCCAAAGTATATCATCCTATATGAAGAAATTTTACGTTTTATGCCTGTTTTCATGCAGCGTTTTTTCGCTTTTTGCGCAACCAAAAACCATTAAATCTCCGATTAAAGCCAAGCCCCCAAAGTTTGTAGAAATTGTCGAAGATGAACCGGAATTAGAGGATTTAGCACATGCCAATTTTGACATGGTAGAAGCCAGACTAGAATCAGGCCTGAATTACAGGCGTAACGGATTGGAATTAAAATTGCCCGAACAGAAACATGCAAAACTTGATAATGAGGTACTTGAAAAAGTATCCAAATTATCGGTTAAAGAATTGGTCGGTCAAATGACACAAATCGACCTTGCCTTGATTTGTGACGGTGACATTTGCGCATTGAAAAGCCCTCAAACCTTAGTAAAGGAAAAATTAAAAACAGCATTTGAAACGTATGCGGTAGGTTCCGTTCTCAATGTTGGTTGTGGTTCTGGAACCATCTCGCGCGAATTATGGATTGAAATTCAAAAGGGAATTCAACAAGCCAATTTGGATTATAATGCCCATAAAATACCCGTTATCTATGGCATTGATGCCATTCACGGCGCCAATTACACCAAAGGGGCAACCTTATTTCCTCAACAAATCGGTCAAGCCGCGATGTGGAATCCGGACTTAATCCAAAAAGCAGCTCAAATTACGGCTTATGATGTACGCGCTTCGGGAATTCATTGGAATTTCTCTCCGGTATTAGACTTAGGCCGCCAACCTTTATGGTCGCGCTTCTTTGAAACATATGGCGAAGACGTGTTACTGGCAGAAGCGTGCACACGTGCTGCAATTTTAGGATACCAAAACAATCAGCCCGAGTTCCGTGTGGCCGCTTGTATGAAACACTTTTTAGGTTATTCCTATCCCTTAAGCGGCAAAGACCGCACACCCGCATGGATCGATAATCGAACATTGCGCGAATATTATTTACCTACTTTCCAAGAAGCCATTCGCAGCGGCGCCCTCACCACCATGATCAATTCAGGGGAGTTGAATGGAGTTGCAGTGCATACCAACTACGATATCCTAACCAAATTACTGAGAGAGGAATTGGGTTTTGGAGGCATCGCGGTTACCGATTGGGAAGATATTTATAAATTACACCACACACATAAAGTGGCGGCTACCCTA
>CBFHGY010000095.1:3072-7268 GCA_965655465.1 Bacteroidia bacterium
AAAGAAGCTGTTTACATGAGTATCATGGCGGGTATCGATATGTCGATGACACCATCGGATTATAGATTCAACGATTTATTGATCGAATTGGTAAACGAAGGCCGCATTTCTAAACAGCGTTTGCAACAATCGGTATACCGCATCCTATCAGTGAAAAAAGCTTTAGGACTTTGGGATAAGCCCGTGTTGGATGCCGATGGTAAATTGCAATATCCAGCTTTTTCAGAATCGCAATTCGACAAACCCTATCCTTTATTAGGTTCGAAGGAACATAGTGCAATTGCCTTAGAAGCAGCCCAAGAATCTATTACGTTACTTAAAAACAATGCCGAAACCTTACCTTTAGGGAAAGAAGCGAAAATTTTCGTAGCTGGTAATGCCGCAAACGACTTAACATTATTAAATGGCGCTTGGTCACACACATGGCAAGGTGGTGATGCAAATGCCTACCAAACTCCCAATAAACCCACTTTTTTTGAGGGAATTTCTGAAATATTCGGAGCAAAACAGGTGGCATTCGGCTTCCCCAAGAAAATTAAAAAAGACGAAGTTCTGGTGTATTGCATCGGTGAAAAACCTGCTACGGAAATCCCTGGAGATATAACAGACCTTAAATTTGAAATTCCTGAAAAAGATTTGCAGTTTTTGCAACAACGCAAGCGCAAAGGAGCAAAAACTATTTTGGTATTAGCCCTCGCGAGACCTCGCATTATTACCCATATCGATACCTTGTGCGATGCCGTAATTCATACATATTTACCTGGAGATGAAGGCGGTAAGGCCTTGGCACAAATAATCAGCGGTCAGGTAGTTCCTAGTGGTAAATTGCCTTTCACGTATCCAAGAGCTGCTGGCGATATCGTACATTACGATCGTAAACCCACCGAAGACAACGATACCAAATTCGGAAAAAATGCCTACAATCCGTTGTACGACTTCGGACATGGATTGAGTTATTCCCAATTCAAATACAGCGATTTAAAAGTAGTGTATTCCGATAATGAAGAACATATTGGCGTAAGCGTTACCGTTACCAATACAGGAAATAAAACCGCCAAAGAAGTCATTCAAGTGTATTTCCGCGATGAATATGCGAGCATTACTCCTTCCGTTAAAAAATTATGCGCGTTTGAAAAGGTAGAAATTGGGGCCGGACAATCCTATACCTATACCTTCACTTGGATACCCCTCAAGAAATTGAGCTTCATCAATAAAGAGGGTGTTCGGGTGCTCGAAGAAGGCGATTTTACCATCATGGTAAAAGACCTCAATCAAAAAATAAATTTGAAAAACGGTTGGCGTTTTTCTTCTAAAGACTAAAAAATGAATACATACATACAACGGACCCTTTGGGTTCTGACTTTGGGAGTGATATCCCAAATACAAGCCCAAATTATATCCGTTGGAAGCGGATCTTATACCCAGAAATTTCCTGGAACCGATGCTGCAGGTCGTAATGGATTTCCCTCTGGAAAGCCCCTAACGGTTGAAAATGCAGCCGGAAAACCACCTCCGAGCAACGATTGGTGGTCTGCGAAAATTAAAAATGCCCATTGCGATAATCTATTTAATTATCCTTTTACCCTTAAAACAGTGAATAGCGGTATCGTAGTCACGTATATCCCTTGGGGGGTGATTGACGATATCCAACCCATTATTATGGGAGTTGAAGGAATGAGTGCAAGTGCAGCAGAGGTTTCTGATTTTACAGATTGGACCGTACAAATGCGCTGGAAAAAGCAAAATTCCATCTTTAAAACGACCACTGGGGTGGGAATGCCATTTCTTTATTTTGAAAAAGATTCCCAAAGTGTTGCGCAAATAACCGTGAATTCGGGTACTGTAACCATTAATAACAACCAAGTACTTATTGAAAATGCCCGAAATGGTGGAGATTTCGTTGTGTTTGCTCCAAAAGGGAGCTCCTGGACACAGAATGGCAACGTATTGAAATCCGATTTAAACGGAGGCAATTTCTGGAGCATGGCAATGTTACCTCACGATGCAAGCGTATTACAAGATGCAATTGATACCTATGCACCTTTTGCTTTTGTATTTCCCAAAAATACCCGTTCAAGTTATACCTACAACGCAGCACAAAGTAGGGTAGAGACGTATTTTAATGTGGATGTGGATGTAAAAGAAGGCACAGATTCGGTGTTTTTAATGGGTCTTTTGCCACATCAATGGGCGAATTTGGGGTCTACAACCTCTGGAATGACCAATATCGCTTATCGCACAGTTCGTGGAGACTTGAAAATAATGGCTGGAAATTCTTTCAAAACCCACCATCCATATCGCGGTATTTTACCTACACTTCCCTATGTCGATCAATATTCAGAGGGATTCAATCCATTAGAATTGAAGGATAAAATTGAATCCATCAGCAACGACGGATTAGCAGAATGGACCGATTCATATAACGAAGGTCAAGTAATGAATCGCCTGATTCAAACCGCTCGAATTGCCCATGAAATGCAGTTAAATGATGCTGTAAATACCATCGTTAATACCGTTAAAAACAGACTGGAAGACTGGCTAACAGCAGAATCCGGTGAAGTCGCCTTCTTGTTTTACTATGATACAACTTGGAAATCGATGCTCGGTTATCCCGCCGGTCACGGTCAAGATAATAACCTCAATGACCATCATTTTCACTGGGGATATTTTATTCACGCCGCATCTTTCCTAGAAGAGTTTGAGCCTGGTTGGGCGGCCAAATGGGGCGGAATGATTAATTTATTAGTGCGAGATGCCGCGGGTACCGATCGCAACGACAAACTTTTTCCGCATTTACGAAATTTCAATCCTTACCAAGGTCATTGTTGGGCTAACGGCTTCGCCAGCTTCCCCCAAGGAAACGATCAAGAAAGTACCTCGGAAAGTATGCAATTCAATTCTTCTTTGATTCACTGGGGAAGTGTAATCGGAGATACCGCAATCCGTAACCTCGGAATTTATTTATACGCGACCGAACAAGCCGCCGTGGAAGAATACTGGTTCGATAAAAACAAACGCAATTTCGCCGCCAATCAGGCATTCGCTTTGGTTTCTCGTGTTTGGGGAAATTCTTATGATAATGGAACCTTCTGGACCGCCGATATCGCGGCATCTTACGGAATAGAACTGTATCCTATTCACGGAGGAAGTCTCTATTTAGGACAGGATACCACCTATGTTCGACGTTTATGGAACGAAATGGCCAAGAATACTGGAATTCTAAGCAATCAAGCAAATGACAATCTTTGGCACGATGTATATTGGTCTTATTTAGCCTTTATCGATGCTCCCAAAGCAATAAAATTATACAATTCATTTCCCAATAGAAATTTAAAATTCGGAATCTCAGACGCACAAACCTATCACTGGTTGCATGCCATGAACGCCATGGGGCGTATCGATACATCTGTGCATAGTAGCAACCCTTTGGCGGTGGTATTCTCCCAAAACGGAGATAAAACGTATGTGGCTAAGAATTATTCCAAAGATTCTATCCAAGTTGCTTTTTCGGACGGATTTGTATTGAACGTAGCTCCGAATGCTTTAGCAACGAACAAAGATGTTGCAGTCAAAGGAACCTTAACAAGCGACTTCAATGAAGCGTATTACGACGGTTCGGTAAATCTGGAATTGAAAATAACCGCGGGTTCCCCAGATCGCGTGGTGTTTTATAATGGAAGTGATTCTATAGGGGTGGGCAGCAGCGCTCCTTATACCTTCAAAACTCCAGCTTTGCGCTTGGGTTGGAACGATTTAAGTGCACGCATTTACGATGGCGCCGCTTTTGCTATCAGCAATTTTGTTCGTATTAAGGTGGGAAAAACCATGCCTTACTTGGGAACACCAAACGTAATTCCCGGGACCATTCAATCGGCACATTTTGATGTGTTTGAGGGTGGGGTGGGGCAGAACCTTACCTATTTGGATCTCAGTCGAGGTAACAACGGCGATTTTAGAACCCAAGAATATGTAGATGCCTCAACTGCCGGAACCGAAGGAAATATTATTACTTGGATTGATCCAAACGAATGGCTTGATTATACCGTCGATATTAAGGAGTCGGGATTATATGAAGTGCAAATTCGTTATGCCAGCAATAACACCTCTGCAGGTCCACTGCAATTTGAACTCGACGGCGATACCATTGCACAAAATATTAACTTTACCACTTCGGGTTCTTGGGATAAATGGGCTAC
>CBFHGY010000096.1:0-7100 GCA_965655465.1 Bacteroidia bacterium
TAAGCGTTGAAGAATGGCCGCCGCATCGGGGTGTACCAAATAATATTCGGGCATCTTGCGCGCCTCTTTAATTTTCATCCTCTTGGCATCTTTAGTAGGCACAACAATACTCAGGGTGTCTTTGGTATGTAAATCTACCATCAAGATAGACTGATCAAAGCGTTTGTTCGTTGTGCTGATCACGACCTTATCTGTAATACTCGGATTATGTAATGCCTCTAAAACCTTATCGGAATTTTGCATGGCACTATTTAAATACGACATCGCACATAAGTAGGTAATATACGTTCTGCGCTTAAGAGAGGTTCGACCGATTCCCACCCCTCGAACTTCGAATAAAGTAGCAATCGCACCGGTTAATGCAAAATTGGTGGCACTCGACCGAGCACTGCTAGAGCCTTGACTTAAGTATACATGATCAAACTCGGTTTGAGTAGAATAATAATCGTGAGAACGGAATTGTAATTCGGACAATTGCGTCTTTAAAGGATCTACAAAATGTTTTTGTGTAAGCTCCCTTTGATTTTGAGGTACATTTAAATTACTCGAGTTCAAGATCATCACATCATACGCCGTACCTAGGCCTGCGGTTCCCATTTCCAGAAAATCCATGCGATAGGGTCTAAATTCATGAAAATCTAGCGCCAAATCCGGTTCAAATGCACACAAAGCTTGTTTGAGATATACACTCTCCTGAATCATCAACTTGGTTTGATCCCGATTTAAATCCAAACCGTTTGCCGCATATCGGTTGTGTTTCTCACTACCATCGATATTGGCCATCGGAACAATCGCCCAGTCAAAATGTTTAAGCAAATCTGCATGTTGTGGTTCAAAAATTTGAGTTAAGAGATATAATAAGCCTTCAGTTGACGCCGGTTCATCTCCGTGCAAGCCCCCTTGCATCCAAACTTTTAATGGTGCTTGTGGATTTGACTTAATGCGAATTACCGGAATTTGTTTTCCCTTTTGGGAAGTCCCAATCCATTCAATGCGCATTACATCCGCGTGTTTCTCGCGGATCTTTTCAACAAATGCCATCAACTCCGCATGATTGGTATAGCCCGACTTTTTGTTAAGCGCTGGGGTTGTTATGGCAATTTCAGGATCTGGAAACCACTTTTTCGTAATTTTCGCTGGCTGTATTCCAGAATCCCACTGAAAAAGCAGTGCCATTATAGATAGGATGATAGGTAAGAAAATTTGGATCATAAACTAAAGGTGGTTTGAAATCTAAAAATCCATTCATTGCCCTGAATAGGCGATGAATTAATATAGTTCGTGCCGGGGTCGCAACGCACATGGGTTGCTGAAATTTGATATTTGCAACCATAATTTCTCCCAAAATATTTAGAAATCCCTAAGGTCGTTTGCTGAGGCCGGTTATAAAATGTTCCATTGCTCAAAAAGGTATATGGGGCATTGAACAATCGTGTAAATTGACCGTCTATCGAAATTCCAGTTGTCCAAACATATCCTGCTTGAACGTTTATCCCTGAACCTAACATCATACGCCCTTTCACATAAGCATCTACATCTTGAAGACCATTGACCAAGAAAGTATTGGCGGTACTTCCATCAGCTCGCACCCTGAAGGAAATATCAGCAGGCACCTCTGCGGTTGCATGTATGGCATCGAATAAAAAGGAAAAGCCCTTGTACTTAAACAACATATCAAACCCTATTTTATGATAATCGGGTAAACTATAGTTCCCATATGAATCTTGATATAAAATGGTTCCACTCTCACGTCCCCGACGACTGCTCATTCCCCGATTAGAATTTGCGAATACACCTAGCACCAGTTTCGGTGTCGGTTCTCTAAATACATCGGCTTCCCTAAATTGTCCAAATTTACGGAATAAGCCAAAGGGTAAATAATCCAAACGAACCGAATATTTCAAACCGCCATAATCCCTACCCATTACATTTACACCATCTCCGTTAGTAATGGCGACATATGGTCTGAGGTAATGCGAATTATTCCAATTGATGGAACTTTGAGCAAACAAACCAAATTCTCGAATCGTACTGAATGCGCTCACTAATCGCGACCGCTCGATTAACTGCAGTGATTGAGAAGAAAACAAACGCAGATCGGCAGGATTGCTTCTTTGTCCAAAACTTACTTTTAAATTTTTATGAGGATTGTAGGATACAAAAGCATCCATGAGATAAATTTTGTTGGCATCCTCTACTTCTGAGCTTCCACTAAAATCGAATTGCACCCTATAATCCCATTTTTTACTTGGCGACATTCCGTCGAGCCGAAATCGCAATCTGCGCATTCTGAAGCGATACAACGTTTGATCTACCGAGGTATCTTCGTAATATTTCAATTCCGCACTGGGTTGAATATACGTCCGCAATTTCCATTGATACCCACTCTTATTACTAAAGGCAATTCCCTCGCCAAATTCATATTTATGTAATTTTAAAGGTTCTACTTGAGCTCTGAGCCCCATTGAACACAAACTTATGAGAACGATTAATATTCCTTTTCCCAGGTTCATAATGAATTATAATGCCTTATTCAAATTACCTTTACTAAGGGTGCTCAACAAGTTCCAATCCTCATCGAAGATACAAAAATCTGCGTCATACCCCTTTTGAACGCGCCCTTTGGTCCATAAACCCAGATTTTTAGCTGGATTAGTCGTTACCACTGCCAAGGCTTTATCGATTGGAAAACCACTGCGCTGTAAGGATTGAAATTCTTTCAAATTGGCTCCAATATCTGCGGGTTGAGTGCCAATCACGCGCCCTTGTTCATCTTTTTTATCCAAGCCTGCATTTCCATCTGTACTGAAGGTTACCAATGAAAAATCAATGCCTTTTTCAAAGGCCTGAATGGCACATTTGTAGGGATCTGTAAATTTAGATGCTCCAGTAGTAATATCGATAGACCCACCCAAGCTTGCAAATTCTAGTGCCTGATCGAATAATTCGGCTGTGCGACCTACATGCGTAGGCGAAATATGTTCTATGGGAAACCCGAAATCCCGTGTCAGTCGAAATAAAGGATCCATTCCACTTGGTAAGCCACCCAGATGTACATGCATGATGCCTTTTTTCTTAGCAATTAACCCACCCGTTCGAACCGATCTTAAAATCCTGAGCAATTCAAGATCTGTAGGATACGAAGACCGTATGTCCGAAATGGCAATTTTACATCCCAAAACAGGTTCAATAAAAATCAAATCATTTTGTAAGGAATCCATTATGTGAACCGGATCAATCCCATAATAACCCGTATGCATATAGGTATTTAATCCTTGCTCGCGCATAGACATTACCTTAGCATAAAGTGCTCGGATCGATTTTGTAGACCCATCAGTACCCAATAAACCCACAGCGGTGGTGGTACCCACTTCAAATAAATCTTTGGTTTGCAATTCCTGGGTCATAGATGAAAATCCATTTTTACCACCCGCACCCAAAAGATGAATGTGTTGATCGATGAAACCTGAGGTGAGAATTCTACCTTCCAAATCAAGCGTTGTACACGATCCTTCCCCCAAGCCAAAATCAGAGATTTCTGTTTGAACATGAATTATTTTGCCGTTAACGACAAAAATATCTTGCACCCCTAAATCTTCAGGAGCGAAAATATGGGCATTTTTAATTATTAACATCATAAAACGATAGCACTAAAAATTAACATGAAAATTAGACTCGAAACTATGGGAATAAAATTTCGCTTTACAATTTGATTCACATGTATTCCAGAAATTTCAGACAATGCAATTAAAATTCCTGAAATCGGCGAAATGGTTCTTCCTAAATTGGCAGAAAAATTCATTTGGACCAATAAAACAGGCGCCTCAATTCCCAATTTTTGAGCAATATTTGGAATCAAAGGGCCAAAAGCAAAAAATGCCGCATTGCCACTTCCCATAAGTATAGAGGTTGAAAAAATCAAAATCGTTAATAATAGACCCACCGTTTTTGCATTAAAATACGCACTTAAGGAAACGACATCGTTTATAAAACCCAAAGCAATCAAACCATTGGCAAAGGTTTCTGCGGCAATAATGAGTATTACCACATTCTTAAAAATGTTCGCCATCCCATTCCAAAAAATTGAAAAGGTTCCTAAAACAATTTTGAGACTTTTATGTCTGATAATTTCAAACACCACCGCAATGGCGAATCCCAATAATAAAGCCGTGGTGGTATTCAATTCTTTTATAACTGGAATTTGGGGAATTAATCCTGAAAACAAAATCAACAAGACTAATGGGAGCACGGGTAAAATGGCATAAATTCTGGGTGCATTTACATCCGCACTTTCTGAAGCGTTATAGGAGTCAGTTATCTCCACTTTTTGATCGAAGTATTTACTGGTGAAATAAAACACCAACATCATAAACAGACTGGTCGACCAAAACAAAATCCATTGATACTGCGTAAAATATTCAACAACGGGGATATCAAGAATATGAGCTGCACTAGCCGAAAGTGCAGACGCAGGCCCTACACCGATAGCGGTTGTCAATGCAATTACCGAAACTGCGGTGGCTCTGCTTACGCCTAAACTTAACAAAATAGGAAAAATGGTCATCATCAAGAGCATACCTAAACCCGCCGCCGAAGGAATGCAAATGAATAATAATTGTCCAATTGGTATAATTAGTGCTGCCGCTAAATGAGGTGTTTTCTTTAAAAATTTAATAGGGGAAATGGCATGTCTAACTAAGGCTTCTGAAGCACCAATATGTTTTGAATAAGCAATAAATCCGCCAATTACCATAATCATGAGTCCCACATTCTGATTCGTTTTTGCAAAAATATCAGTGACCCTTTTGGCAGTTAGGATGCTGGAAACTGGCCATTCCTTAATGGGAGCATGGATGCAATAGGAAATAAAGATCATGGAAGCGCCTACGAGAAACAAGACCGCAACAGGTGGTAGCTGTCTTTTTAATAAATAGACCGTTACCAATAATGCGATGAGGGCAATTGCGAGTTCCATAATTATTTAAAAGGAATCGCCGTTAGACTTCGTTCCTGGAGAAAATAACTTCCCATTGATCGCTGAGTGTTGAATAAAATCGCCCGTTAATTCTGGATCCCGAGTATAACTTTCATTCGGATTATTGGATAAAGGTTCGACATCAAATTGAATTAAAATTTGATTATCCTTATCGGTTACATATAAAATATCCCCAGCATTGTTCAAATTCAAGTCTCCTGAAGTCGAAGTTTGCACCAAGGCCCCACCAAATAACCCGGAAGGTGTACCACCACCAAATAATACAAGACATTTACCCGATTCCAATACCGTATTATTGGGAAATATATGATTGGGAGTGAGCGTACTGAAATTTTCAGAATCATAAACCTTAAACCCACTCATGTCAAGTGCCCGACTAGAGTTATTGACAATTTCAATAAACTCATCTGCAGCTTGGGCATATACGCCGTCTCCATTTGCATCCCCATCTAAAGCATTGTTACTAGGATCATACAAAATTTCATTCAACACGAGGTTCGGTACCACGGGTTGATCATCGTCTTCAATCGTAATCACCAATTTGGAAGGACTTGGAGCATCCAAACCCTGAAGTTCCATTGCCTCAATGATTAAGGTCTCGGAAGATTCTTGCAGGGTGTCTTGAAGAATCCTAATATCCGTTTCGAAAATAGAATCTCCCACATTAAATATCCAAGTTGTTTCATCTATTTGGTAGTCTACAAATTGTTGGGCGGTTCCAGATAAGCCTATGCGAATTTGATTGGTTTGTTGGGCCGGTTTACTTAAACGTACCGTAATATGTATGAGAGAATCGTCTTCATTTATTATCTTTTTAGAAACTTCCCAAGTCCATGACCCATTATCGGTTACATCTTCTGTTTGGCAAAAGGACAAGAAAACAAGTAAAAAAACACCTGTTGCAACGGATTTGAAATTTCTCATATTTTTGTTTTGATGTTAGGAATTTAAACAAATGACATTATTATTGCCCATCCAGAAACATACCAGCAATCACGAATAATCCATACCAGTTGAACCTATTACCTAAAATTGCCCGCATTTATGCTTCTTGGGCGAAATCTAAAAATGAAAAACTGCCTTTATATCGTGGTATGTATGAGTTATTGCGATTACATATTCAGAATGGCGATTTGCCAGAAGGCTATTATGTGCCATCTACTAGGGAATTGTCTAAAGAATTGCAAATTTCAAGAAGTACAGTAAATAAGGTATATGAACTTTTGATTTTTGAAGGATTATTAGAAGCAAAAACAGGCAAGGGCTATTTTATCCTTAGAAAGGAAGTTGAAATTTCAGAACAACTTCCTAAAAAAGAACTTCCTATATCGCAATTATCTGAAGTTGCAAAATCCTTTTTACGATTGCCTTCTAACACCGAATCACGCAATATTTCAAATCTTTCCTTTAGGCCTGGGGTTCCGCCTTTAGATGTATTTCCCATTCGAAAATGGATGTCAATTACCCAAAAATATTGGAAAGAAATCCAGTATTCCTCCCTAAACTACAAACCGAATTCGGGGCTGCAGACGCTGAAAGAAACACTGGCCAATTACCTAAGAGTCGATAGAAATATCATCTGCGACCCAGAACAAATTGTTATTGTTTCGGGATCCTTGCAATCTTTATATCTCATTGCTAATGCGCTAGTAAATCCGCAAGACTCTGTTTGCATCGAAAATCCGAGCTTTCAGAATGTACATTCCATTTTTAAGGGTATGCGCGCAAATTTAGTTCCCTTAGAAATCGATAATGCCGGTGCGGCAGTACCTAAAGCACCATGCATAAAACCCAAATTGATACATTTAACCCCCAGTTGTCAGTATCCCTTGGGAGTAGAAATGTCGCGAGAACGTATGCTGGAGTGGCTAGAATTTGCGCAAAAAAGTGGTGCATTTTTAATCGAAAACGATTACGAACATGAAATTGTACATTATAAACGAGAGATTCCCACTTTATTCGAGCTCGATTCCCATCAAAATACCATTTATATTTCTACATTTAACCGCTTATTGCACCCTTCTGTCAGAATAGGTTACATGGTAGTTCCAAAGCGTTTACTTCCCGTAATTGAAACCTTAATGAATCATAGCCATCGATTTGT
>CBFHGY010000097.1:0-6910 GCA_965655465.1 Bacteroidia bacterium
AACGATACTCGCATCGTTTAATTGCAATTTACCCATGGCATCACGCAATTCTTCATAATCTTCAGTATCTACTGGGTATAACCCAGCAAATACCATTGGTTTTACATCCTCGAAACCTTGTATGGCTTTTTCTGCAGGGACTTCAAAATCGGTAATGGTATCTCCAACTTTTACTTCTTTAGCATCTTTAATTCCCGAAATGATATAACCCACATCTCCGGCGCGAACCACATCACGTGGAGTTGGTGTTAATTTCAATACCCCGATTTCATCGGCGTGGTAGTCCATTCCGGTATTCATGAATTTTACATGCTGACCTTTACGAATTTCACCATCAAAAACCCGGAAATAAGCAATAATTCCACGAAATGAGTTAAAAACCGAATCAAAAATCAGGGCTTTTGCAGGTGCGTTCGGAGCCCCTTTGGGTGCAGGGACTCTTTCAATAATGGCGCGTAATATATCGAAAACACCGATACCCGTTTTACCGCTAGCCGGGATAATGGAATCTCTATCGCAGCCCAATAAATCTACGATTTCATCTTTAACCTCCTCTGGCATAGCACCGGGTAGGTCGATTTTATTCAATACTGGTATGATTTCCAAGCCGTGTTCTAAAGCCATGAATAAATTACTGATCGTTTGAGCTTCAATGCCTTGTGCTGAATCTACAATAAGTAGGGCTCCTTCACATGCCGCAATAGAACGACTTACTTCATAGCTAAAATCTACGTGTCCTGGGGTATCAATGAGGTTTAAAATGTACTTTTCTCCATCAAGTTCATATTCCATTTGAATGGCGTGACTCTTTATGGTTATTCCGCGTTCGCGCTCTAAGTCCATATCATCGAGAAGTTGGGCTTGCATTTGACGTTTATCGATTGTTTTGGTGTATTCCAACAGTCGATCGGCAAGTGTGCTTTTCCCGTGGTCGATATGCGCTATGATGCAAAAATTGCGGATGTTTTTCATACGTTTTAAAGTGGGGCAAATATAGTATAATTAAGCGCCCTTTGCGTCAATATCAATCCCACAATGTCCAAGTGCAAATTGAATTGTTGAATCTCCGATAGTAAATGTTTAAACGGCGCGGGATTCCCGCTTTAAAATAGCCTTTTAATACTCCGCTTTCTGCATCGCCAAAGGGTTCAATTTTCATATCCTCTTTGAAATCTACAATGCCCTTTCCATAGGCCTTGAACATGGTTTCTTTGGCGGACCAAATTGCCAATAATAATCGGGTTTGTGTTCCCGAATCGGTGTAATCTAATTCTTCCTGGTTGCAGTATTTATGGGCAACTCGTTGCAATTGAGGTCTTTCGATTTCAATATCAACGCCCATTGGAAATCGAGGGTTTTCTCCCCAAAAGAGATGTTGTTGAGAATGACTGTAATTGAAATGGGGGAATCCTTCCTTAAAATAGGGCTTGCCATTTTCATCTTTTTGAAGCGTTTTGCCCGGATGTTGCGCCATCAAAAATTCGCTTAATGCCGCTTTTTCAAGGTCGCGACCTTTGGGTATTGAGGTACCGATGTCGTAATTTTGTGAAGAGGCATTTAGAGGTAACACAAACAAGTGTAATCCATCAGGTTCTTGCCACGATTCAATCAAAGACATATGTCAAAAATAACCATTTCCCACCAAAGAGAATTCAAAGGACACAAACAATCTGTGTATTGCGTGATTTCTGACGGGAGAGGGGGCTTTTTTACTGCGGGTTCCGATGGTTTTATCGTTAGATGGATTGATCCCAATTCAGACGATGGTGTGGTCTTCGCCCGAGTGCCAGAGGCTGTTTTTACCTTGTTTTACGATCCCCATACCGATTTGGTATTAGCCGGCGGACAATATGGTAATTTATATATCCTAAAGAAAAATCAATCACCCAAAATTGTTAAGCTACATCAAGGCGCTATTTTTTGGATTGGATTTGGTCCAAATGGATATATCAGTTGTTCTGAAAAAGGAGAAGTGTTTACCTGGGATTCCCACGGGAAGGTCAAAAAAAGCACGGTACTCTCTCATAAATCTCTTCGTTGCGGACTTAAAGTGGGCGAGAATTGGTGGTTTACGGGAAGCGAAGGGCGTATGTGGGAGTTGAATTCAGACCTTGAAATTAGGGCCTCGCATTTGCTCGGTTCAATGAGCTGGTTTAAAATGATTCATACGAGCAAGTGGGTATTTGCCGTGGGCCGTGATGCCAAATTACATCGTTGGAACCACCTATTTCTGGACGAAAGTAGCATCGATGCCCATTGGTATTCGATTCATGCCTTATCGATATCGCCCGATAATCAATTTCTTGCCACTGGAAGTATGGATAAGAGTTTTCGGATTTGGGATATAAACGCATGGAAACCCGTAACATCGGTGCTTTCTAATGAAACATTCGGTCACAAAAGTTCGGTAAACGAGATTTTATGGTTGAATAATGAAACGCTTATTACGGTTTCAGACGATGCTACGGTGCGTTCTTGGAAACTGGATTTTTCAAAGTAATTAACCCTGATCTAGCTCAAGGATACTGCGCAAAATATCATTTCCCCTGGTGATAAATCTCTTTGGGTGTCTAATCTCTTATTGTGTTGGAAACTTCCTTCCCTAAAATAATTTTCAAAGGTCGTACCTTTGAAATATGAATGCGATGCGCATGGTCTTTTTATTGTTTTTTTCGTGGGGAAGTTTTGTGTGCGCTCAAGATATAAAACTGGTTCAAACAGAGCAAGATTCTACCTATATAAAAGAATCAAAGGTTGAGTCTTTTGAAGAACGCAAGCTCATAGGTGGGCGCTATATCTTTATGCAATCGGGATTCCCTGTAGAGAAAAAAACCTTGCAATATCAAAACTTAAATGGGGTTCTCAATGATGTGCAGTATGGTATTTTGGAGGATTTCTCAATAGCGGCTGGAATAGTTTTGCCTTTTTATACGTATTTAGCACCACAATATACCATGGAAGTGGCACCCTTACAGCGCATGGTGATTGGTGATGTATTGAGTACCAGTTTGTTTCTGGATGAGGATGCCACTTTTCGGGCCAATATGCTATATGCAGGATACACCTATGGGACATCTGATAATCATGCTACCGTTGCGTTAGGTTGGTTGAGTACCAATTTGCTGCCCTCGAGCAATTTATTTTTACAACTGGGGGGATGTAAAAAATTAACAAAGGGGATTTATGTCATGGGAGAATTTTGGTATTCGAATGGATATCAAACTCAAAATGGGGTTTCCAAATGGGAATTGGATGGCGCTGGAAAACCCTTGTTGGTAGATCCAAGCAACCCTTTGGGAAGTCCCATTAAACTCAAATATGTGGATGAATTATTAGACCGACATACCCTATATGCCAATTTACAGCTAAGGCTAATAAGTACGAAAAATAGCAATAAAAGTTGGTCATTTGGATTGATGTATTTTGCCAATTGGGGTGGTGCATATCAAGAGCAGGGTGCCTATGGGGAAGTGCGAAATTTGGATAATTTATTTGTATTGCCCTTGCCAAGTATATCTTTTATTCAGCGAATAGGAGATTTTCGGCCGCCGAAATTGCCCATCAGACCTACGTATTTGGAGTTGGGATTATAGCGGTTTGGGGGTCATAAAGATTTTCTGCAATTCACCTATCTTTGCGGCATGATTCTAAGCGACGCACGTATACTCGAAGAAATCGAAAAAGGAAGCATTAAAATTACGCCTTACGATCGCAATGCCTTAGGCAGCAACAGTTACGACGTGCATCTGGGCGCAAACTTAGCGGTATATGAAGCTGCTGAATTGGATGCTAAAAAGCACAATACCATCCGGCATTTTCAGATTCCCGAAGAAGGATTTGTATTGCAGCCCGATACCCTTTATTTGGGAGTTACCTTAGAATATACAGAAACACATGCTCATGTGCCTTTTCTCGAGGGAAAAAGCAGCACGGGTAGATTAGGGATCGATATTCATGCAACGGCAGGTAAAGGAGATGTGGGATTTTGCGGAAATTGGACCCTAGAAATCTCTGTAAAAATGCCCGTTAGAGTATATGCCGGTATGCCAATTGGACAACTTATCTATTTCCCAGTAGAAGGAGAAATATTGGTTCCCTACAACGCCAAAAAGAACGCAAAATATTCCGACCAGCCTGATAGACCTGTTGAGAGTATGATGTGGAAGAATGCCTTTTAAACCTTCCCCTAAAATTCAGGTATGGAACTTCCTCTTCAATCCATGCATTAATCGGTTTTAACCAAATAACCCTGAATTCTGATTATTGAGAATTCAATTTCGGATCCAAATGAATGTGGGCAAATTCAAGCACGATCATGAATGTTAATTAAGCCTAATTATTGCCTTATCAGGAATCGTATTTCTAATCGAAATTAGTACTGCCTAATCCAGTATGTTAATGGATGTTACGTAAGCCTATTTATTCCCTAATTAGGAATCGTATTTCTCTAAAAGCTTTAAGAAAACATCAAAATCCTTGGCATAAGGTGCACGTATGTTTTTCTTACTACCATCAAGATCATTAAATGAAAGCTCGAAAGCGTGCAAGGCAAAGCGTTCAATCAATGGGCGATCCTCTCCGGATATTTTACGTTTTATTTTAGAGAGCATGGGAACTTGACTGCCGTATAATAAATCACCTGCGATTTTCGCATTTTGGGAAGATAAATGTACACGAATTTGATGCAAACGGCCGGTTTTAGGCATGCATTCTACCAAGCTAAAATGCTTGAATGTGTGTAAGGTATGAAATCGGGTAGAGGCTTGTTTTCCGTTTTTACGGTCTATACGAATATGATGTAAATCTTGGGTATTTATGGGTAAATCCACTTCGAAATTTTCAAAATTAACCGGACCATCTACGATAGCGTGATAGCGTTTTTCAATCTGGCGGTGTTCGAATTGCATCGAAATATGCCGGTGTGCTTCAGCCGTTTTAGCTAAAATCATGATGCCCGAAGTTTCGCGGTCAATGCGGTGGCACAGAATAGCTGTTTCCCAACGATTCTGAGCCCATTCGATTACAGGTTGCGCCGTGTATTTGCCCCTTTCTGGCATACTGGGTACAAAAGGAGGCTTGTAAATGCAAACCCAATCGTTGGTTTCTTCGATAATGGAAATGGGTATGGGTTTCATGAAATCCGTTTTTAGTGGTTCATCATTTGCAAGCGGATTCGAGTTAATACGCGCTTGGTTTGCTGCGGGAAGTCCCCATCCATCATCCAATTATAATAGCTGGGTTCTTGTTTTAAAACCCATTCAACCGGTTTGCCGCGGTGCTTGCCAAAATTGAAGACGGGTACTTTATTTTTATCATAAACCAAGCGACCCGCTAAATCTACATTATTTCCTTGTCCCGAATGTTCGTGCAAGCCTTTAACGTCATTTGGAAGGTTTGGATAACGTTCAATTTGTGCTTTTAGGATATTCCAAGTAGCGATGGTGTCTGCCTCAGCTGAATGTGCATCTTCTAATGTGCGATCGCAATAAAAACGGTAAGCCGCGGATAAATTTCGAGGTTCCATGGTGTGGAAAATACGCTGTACATCAATAAACTTACGATTTTCAATCTCTATTTCAATTTCTGCACGATAGAATTCTTCTACCAAGAGTGGGAAATCGAATTTATTTGAATTGAATCCTCCAAAATCGCATAAATGGATAAAATGCTCGAGTTCTTTTGCCAATTCCTTAAAGGTAGGCTTGTCGGCTACGTCTTTATCGTATATACCATGAATTTCACTTGCTTCAAGCGGGATTGGGATGGTAGGGTTAACACGATAAGTACGCAATTCTTCATCGCCATTAGGGAAGGCTTTCAGCAGACTAATTTCAACTATTCGGTCGCGCTGGGTGTTAATTCCCGTAGTTTCTAGGTCAAAAATGACCAAAGGGCGTGTGAGTTTTAGGTTCATGGATTGGGATTTAATAAATCGGGTCTTAATTGTTGGGTTCTTTCTATAGATTGTTCCAGTCGCCAATTATCGATTTTTGCGTGATTGCCACTCAATAAGACGTCGGGAACAGACTGACCTTGAAAGGTTTCAGGCCGGGTATACAGGGGAGGTGCTAATAACTGATCTTGGAAGGAGTCGCTTAAGGCACTTTCTTCATTTCCAATTACACCTGGGATAAGTCGTACAATTGCATCGGTAATTGCACAAGCAGCAATTTCTCCTCCACTTAAAACAAAGTCGCCTAGCGAAATTTCAAGGGTTACATACTGGTCGCGAATACGCTGATCGATGCCTTTATAATGCCCGCAGATGATAATTATGTTTTCAATAAGAGAAAGTTGATTAGCGAGACCTTGTTTGAGGGCTTGACCATCCGGACTGGTATAGATAATCTGTTGATAGGTTCTTTCTTTACAGAGTTGTTCAATAACGGCGGCGAGTGGCTCGGGTTTAAGCACCATTCCAGCTCCACCTCCAAAGGGATAATCATCGATTTGTTTGTATTTTCCAATACCGAAATCGTGTAAATTATGTATATGTAATTGAAGGAGTCCTTTGTCTTGAGCTCTTTTGGGGATGCTATGGTTTAGGGGACCATGCAACAATTCAGGTACAGCACTTATGATATCAATCCTCATTTTTTGGGCTATTGTCCGTTTCTATAAGTCCTTCGGGCAATTCCATGTGCAAAGTTCGGGATTTAATATGGGTTTCACGAATCCACTCTTCCACGTATGGGATTAAATATTCGCGATTATCGCAATTTACATGCAACATGATTTGTCCGGGATATTCCCGAACGTCTGTAATGAGACCGGAAAAATTGGATGCCGTATCCTTGAGGGTGAAATTTTCGAGAGCGGTATGAAAATGGTTATCAGGAATCAGTGATTGGTCTAACCCAACTGATTTACCCAGAAGGGCAAGTGTTTTGTCTTCAGAATCTATACCCTC
>CBFHGY010000098.1:0-6838 GCA_965655465.1 Bacteroidia bacterium
TTCAAATTGAATATCTCCCATTGAATTAAAATGCAAAGATAACCCTTTTTGTATTAAAAAAACGCTTTTTCAATGTGTTATAATGACACTTAGACTGCTTTAGGTAAAGGCCTCGGCGCAAATTTTCGACATGCGTCCGCGATGGATTTAATGTGATCTGGGGTGGTTCCACAACAGCCCCCAACAATATTTACCCAACCTTGTTGCGCCCAACCTGCAATGACTCTTGACATGCTTTCCGGACTGTCGTCGTACTCTCCAAATTCATTTGGAAGTCCTGCATTCGGATAACAACTCACAAAAACTTCCGAAACTCTTGACATTTCTTCGACATATTGACGCATTTGTTCTGCCCCAAGGGCACAATTTAGGCCCACACTGAGTAATTCTCCATGAGCAATGCTATTGTAAAACGCCTCTGTAGTTTGTCCACTGAGGGTTCTACCTGAAGCATCTGTAATGGTACCGCTCACCATAACGGGAATATCCCAATTTTCGGCATCTTTTAGGGTATTGATTGCAAAAAGGGCTGCCTTACAATTCAGCGTGTCAAAAACCGTTTCAACTAATATTAAATCGGCTCCCGCTTCAACCAGGGCCCGGGTTTGTTCTGTATAACAACGTACCAATTCATCGAAAGTTACCCCTCGGTAACCGGGATTATTCACATCCGGACTTAAGCTCGCGGTTTTGTTTGTAGGACCTAAGGCTCCTGCAATGAAAATTTCTCGGTCAGACTCTTGTGCATAGAGATCTCGGGCTTCTTTGGCCACTTTAATCGCTGCAACATTCAAATCTACCACACGATCACTCATATGATAATCCAACATCGAAATCGCATTGGCATTAAAGGTATTGGTTTCAATGATATCAGCCCCAGCGCGCATAAATGCGAGATGAATATCTCTGATAATATGCGGTTGTGTTAACACCAGCAAATCATTATTGCCTTTTAAAGAATGCGGATAATCTTTAAATTCCACACCCCTATAATCTTCCTCCGATAATTTATATTGTTGTATCATGGTGCCCATCGCACCATCTATGATTAAAATACGGTCTTGTAATAATTCCTTAATATGCATATCCTTTTTCCTGTAAATATTTAAAAATCCCCTCAAAATAATATTCCAATGGCCCTTCACTTTTCGATATCATGCGCTGTATTTCCAAGGGTTTTGCGCTGATTTTCTCGGGGGAAATTCCCCAGTTGCTCGGCCCCAACCGCATAAATACGCCAGAAGCATCTGAGGCATTTTCAAGCACTTCATTTCCTTTTGAGAGGTATAATGTAGCATTCCCTTTTTCAAAATGTATACCCGCAGCAGAGGTAGATTCAGACCAAGCCAGCCATTGACAATTGGCGTCGTATAAGGCTTGAATATCTTTACGGGTAATAAACCCTTGAGGCTTCCCTGAAAACACTTCCGCCAATTGCGATTCTACCTCATCTGTTGTGAGATTTAATTCGCGTGATTCTATTTCTGACCTCATCAAAACCATGGCTTTGTATTTAAAAGCGATATATAAAGGATGTCCGATAACTTTCACATAATTAAAAGCGGGCTTTTGAATTTGTCCGCTCACCCATCCGGCGAGTTTTAGGGTATCCAGCAATCTTGAAAATCTGGATTCATTGATCAAACTCAACCCTAAAAAATGCGATTGTTTAAGGTTTTCAAAGTATACAATATCGCTATACAAGCCTATTCCTGCGTCTGAAGGCTCTGTAAGGTGTTGAAATATAGGGGCTTTTGCAATAAGTTTAACAACAGAATCTAAATATTTGGGTGGTTTTACGCCAGACTCATCTCGCATTTTACGGGTTTGAAAATGCATAAATGCGCGCACGTCTTGAGGCACAATGACAGGCAAACTACTTCGGGATTTAAAATTGAAATACAAATAGACCCCAACGGTAATAACAGAAATGGTAATCAGGGTCATTAACGACAAAGCAATGCGTCGAAATCCTTTATCTATAGCCACCTTACAAAGTTAGTGCATAGTTTTTGAATTATGGTATGTTTGGGGATGCTCGCTTCGCTCTGGGGCGCATGATTCACTCGTTTAAGGAAGTTCGGTATAAGGGATGCTTATTCGCTGATTAGATGGCCTTTGGTATGGGTTGAAATAGCGATCAGAAGCTCCCTATCATTTTGCGAAACTAAAATCAAGAATATTGAATGAAGCGATAATAACAAAAAAGCTGCACTCGGGCAGCTTTTTTAATAGGGTTTTATTTCTTGAATCTGGAGTTTGAAGTTCCAGAAGCAAGGAATTAGGATTTTGCCTCTTTTTTGCAGCACGCTTTTTTCTCGCCAGAAGCAGAATTACACGCTTTCTTTTCAGCAGAAGCAGTTCCTTTTTTACAGCAATCTTTCTTCTCTCCGTTTTTTTCGCAAGCTTGCTTTTCAGCAGCACTGCACTCTTTCTTTGCAGATTTATCGCAAGATGCTTTAGTAGCAGATGCCTCTTTCTTGCAGCACGCTTTTTTACCATCTTGTGACTTATCACAGGCTTTAACCGCTACCGCAGGAGCCACTTCTTCTTGAGCAACAGCAACTTCAACCACTGCTTTAGGAGCAACTTCGGTTTGAGCAAATGCCGCGCCAGCAAAGGCGACAGCAACTACAGCGAACATGATTAGTTTTTTCATAATAACAAATATATCGATTTTAAAAGAATTATACTACGACCAACGAGCGATTATGGTTTCACCACCCTTTGTTTTTTGGTTTAAATTGACCATGACTTTAGCTTCCAGCGGCAAGTAAATATCAATTCGGGAACCAAATTTAATAAATCCATACTCTGCGCCTGCTTTAGCTTGGTGCCCAACTTTGGCGTAATTCACGATGCGTTTAGCCAAGGCTCCCGCAATCTGACGAAATAACACGTTACCGTTTTTATGAGCTACTACCACTGTGGTACGTTCATTTTCAGTAGAACTCTTAGGATGCCAAGCAACCAGATACTTTCCTGGGTGGTACTTTTCGTATAAAACTTCCCCCGAAACCGGATAGCGATTAACATGCACGTTAATGGGTGACATGAAAATACTAATTTGTCGGCATTTGCCTTTGAGATATTCAGGTTCGTCGACTTCCTCAATTACCACAACTTTACCATCGGCTGGCGCGATAATGGCATTTTCATCTTGAGGAATATTACGGGAAGGATTCCTGAAAAATTGAACGATAAGTATGAAAAATATTAAGGATAAAACCTCTATGGTGGTGGTATACCAAGTGCCCGCAGCCCAAAATTCCAGAGCTCCGTTTAACCCCACTAGTATGAGTAAGGTATAGAAAATAATGCTAATGCCTTCGCGGTGTATGGTCATTTATTTACAAATTGAATTAGAAAGATCCTCTGAGTTTTAAAGTCGTAGAAACTTTGTCAAGCGCAACTACATAAGCAGCTAAACGCATATTGATATTGTATTTCTCAGACGCGGCATAAATATTATCGAAAGCCAACTTCATGGCGCGATCTGCACGGCGATTTACCCGCTCTTCTGTCCAGTAATAACCTAAACGGTTTTGCACCCATTCAAAATACGACACAGTTACACCACCGGCATTTGCCAAAATATCAGGAACTACCAAAATTCCTTTTTCGTCTAAAATTGAATCCGCTTCGGCCGTAGTCGGTCCGTTAGCACCTTCAACGATCAATTTCGCCTTAATATTATGCGCATTTTCGGGAGTTATTTGATCTTCCATTGCAGCAGGTACCAATACCGTACATTCTAACTCGAGCAATTCTGCATTTGAAATTTTCTGTACGTTTGGAAATCCTTCTAAATTATGTTCTTTGCTGTTGGATACAAATTCAATGGCGTCGCTGATATTGATTCCCTCAGGATTGTAATACCCACCGGAAATATCGCTAATAGCAATAATCTTAACACCCATCTGTTCAATAAGTTTAGCAGCTTTACTACCCACATTACCAAATCCTTGCACGACACAATTGGCTTCTGTTGGCTTAATTCCCAACTTTGCCAAGGCACTACGAGTACTCACCATTACACCACGACCAGTAGCTTCAACACGACCCAAAGATCCGCCTAAAACAATAGGTTTACCCGTAACAACGGCCCAAGAATTTTGACCTTTGATTTTACTGTATTCGTCTACAATCCAGGCCATTTCTTGAGGTCCAGTTCCCATATCAGGAGCTGGAATATCTGATTCAGGACCAAATACTTCCTTCATAGAAACGGTATACGCACGGGTCAAACGCTCTAATTCGCCTTTGCTCATGCTACGAGGATTGCACTTAATACCTCCTTTAGCTCCACCGTAAGGAATATTTACGATGGCACACTTCCATGTCATCCAAGCTGCAAGGGCTTTAACCTCGTCCAGGTTAACATCCATGCTGTAACGGATTCCCCCTTTGGATGGACCCAAATGATCACTGTGAACCACGCGGTAGGCTTCAAATACTTGAATCGTGCCATCATCCATGGTTACAGGAATGTTGGCCATAACTACCTTATCGGGCACACGCAAAACATTTGCAAATTGCTTGTCCAATCCCAATACTTCCACAGCCGCATCAAAGCGGCGATTCATACTTTCTAGCGGATTGTATCTCGGAGATCCGCCGTTTAGTTGAGTTGACATAAAAATGTATCTCTTTGTAAATTAGGTGACAAATTTAGTGGAATGCTTATTGTATAAAAAAACTATTTTGCCAATGCGTTCAAAAAGTTGTTCACCGAAAAATTTTAGTTCGAATTGTTTTTTTAATTAAAGCCCATGTTAACAAGGTGTTAACACGAAATAACAACCCCGTAGTTTCCGTATATTTTCGACGAAAAATGTGCATAAACATTACCACACTTAATGCCAAATTCCATGCCATTATTAACTGTGTAAAACTGACACTATCCTGCTGTAAGCGGAAGAAGGCCAAGCAGAGCAACATCACAATAAGTCCTACCGTATGATGCAGCAATAAGTGTTTAAACCGATTCTGTGCGTGAAATAAATTTCCCAAAGGAGCGAAAACAGCGAGTGCCAAAATGCCCGGAATTCCCAACATAATGAGGCGTTTCATAGGATAAAAATCGGCACCAAAGATCCATGCAAACACCTCCGCAGGCACGGCTGCAACAGCTAAAACCAAGCCCATGGTACCCCAAAAACTGTAGGCCATAAACCGCAAACTCATCCGTTCCCGTTTGCGATTATTCGAAATCCCTAAGGCCCTACCGTGCAAAACGCCCCCAAAAGTATTTGCGAAAATCCAAATTGTATCGATGACCAAAAGGGCATTTGCCAAAATACCCGCAGCCGCATCACTCAGGGTATAGGAAGCCCATAAAACGGGAATTCTATAAATAAAAAACAAAGCAATTTGTCCCAATTGTGCCCAAATACCCTCCCACCAGGTATGGGAAATACTCAATTCGGATAGGTCCGTAGTTCTTGAAAAAGCCGATAACGTTCTCAGCCGCCAGAAACAGGCTATGCAGCCCAAAAAACCACTCAAAACCAATGCCGACAATACCAAAATCAATGAAGAAAACGACAGACTTAAACCAAATATCAATCCAAATAAGCCGAGTAATTTCAAGATCTCAAATCCCAAAAGCCATTGGTTCTTTTCTAAAACATCGCCCCGACTTTGAAAGAAGTTCATCGCCACATTTTGAAAAATCAAAATTGCAGACCATGCCAGCAGCAAAAACAAAATCGCGGTAGGATGCAACCAACTGAGAGTGGTAGCCTTTCCTTGCTCTCCGGGAAACCCAAGCAAGAAAGCCAATGTCGCTGCAATACCCAATATCCCAAAAGAAACACCCACAATACGGGGCAAAAATCTGCGCAGTCCAAACTGCGCAATCCAATTGGCCAAAGCGGAACCCACAAACATTTCGTTGATCATAAGCACGATTTGCACGTATAACAGGTAAACGCTAAGGGTACCCCGACCGCTTGCACCCAAAAATCGAGAGTATACGATAACCGCAGCAAAGGATGCCACTGCCTTTAAAATTTGCCAAACGTACGATTCTATAGGCGCGTCTTTGGACATTTTAATAAGATTCGAGTCGATCTATAAACAAGCCCAAAGAAGCGATTCGGAAATACACACTCAAGTCTTTTGGCGAAAGTTGCGAAAAACGGTGTATCAATTTTTCGCGATAATCGCGATTTATTACCGGATCTAAGGCCGGATTCATAACCCAAGATTCCCACTCTTTTCCATGGTTTTGGGTCAATTTGCGTTCGGGAACGCTGAAACCTTTTTTATCGCTGCGCTGGTAAATGGCATCGGGGATATAAGCCTTTGCGGCTTCGCGCAAGATTCCCTTAGAACGGCCTCCCTGCATCAATTCATGCAGCATTTTTTTTCCTAAAATATGTATCGGCAAATTTAAATCATCGGCAAAAGGATTTCGACTTTCTAACTGAAAAGCCATCCCGTTGCGGTCTTCCCATTGCAACATTTGATACAACCTACCGTAAAATTTCGGATTTACATTACTCCCATAATATTCCCCCATGGTCAATTCTTTAATATTTTCAACCTTAGGGTGTAATTCCAATTCATTGGCTTCAATCAATTCTCTGGTAAATACATGTCCCCAGAAGAATCGATCAAGTCGGTGCTTCCATTCCGCCGATAATTGTTGCCGCCATTTGCGTTTCCATGCCACTTTTTTAAGCCTATCTAATGAGAGCGGCCATTGATCGGAATACGGCAAAATTTCATTTTTCTCAGTGTACCATGCTTGAATAAAATGATCGGGATACCCGCCGTAAAGTTCATCGGCTCCTTGGCCGTTAAATAAGACCGTAATGCCCAAATCGCGAAC
>CBFHGY010000099.1:0-6700 GCA_965655465.1 Bacteroidia bacterium
CTCTCTTTTACGTTTTCAACCTTAATTTCGAACTTCATTGTTCCAAAAATACAAACAAAAGCACGTTTATGGCGAAAGAAGACCTAATTGTGGATAATCCATTATTGTTAACATCCTTGTTTCAAAAAGGGATTTATGTACTATCAAATGAAAAACAGCCACTAGAAAAGGTCCCCAAAATAGATGAATCGACACCCCAAGTTGATGAAAATCCATCTGAAAAGCCAACAGAAATTCAGACATCTCAAGAAACGTTAACGCAGGCGTATAGCGCAGATAATACCGACGCGGCAGAGATGAACGATATAGCGCTTCCTAAAATCCCAGAAAAACAAATCCACGAGAACGCACCATCGGTCCCACCACAATCAGAACCCCGTAAAACGCCTGTTTTACATTATCCCAATGTGGCAGTTTTGCACATTGTTGCCGAATTGGGGTCAAGTCCATACAAAGAGCAAATCATTCCCAATACAATGTCAGCGCTTACAAAATCCGGAGCCCAATGGGGGGGGAGTTTCGAAATCATCGACCATGATCAGTTGGGCGTATCCATTATGGAATACCTCAAACAAGCTCCAAAAAACATGAAAATTATTTTCTGGGGAAAGGAAACGCCACATGCACAAGGCTGGGTACGCAATACATCCCGTTTTATGTTATTAAGCATGCCTTCAGTAATGTTGGCAACTCAAGAATCGAAAGCACAACATTGGGCTCAAATCAAAGCCTTTTTCGGAATATAAGGCGTCTAAATCACCACGAGGAGTATAAATTCGAAAAAGGGAGAATATAGGGACTAAAAAATTAATTAATAGTCGATGTTTGGGGCTTTAATTTATCGGATTTCAAAAATAATAGGATGACGATTCCGACAATGAAAAAAACCATTAAAACAACGATGCCATTGCGCATACTACCTGTAATTTGATCAACAAATCCCCAAGCAAAGGTACCTAACACAATTGCAACTTTCTCTGCCACCTCATAAAAGGAGAAGTAAGATGCATTATCGGTATCACCGGGTATCAATTTCGCATAAGTAGCTCTTGATAAACTTTGTATCCCTCCCATCACCGTTCCCACAATACAAGCCAAGCCAAAAAATTGCATGGGTTGTTTTTCTTCAATGAAAAATGCCACATAACAGCCTATTGTCCAAATGGAAAGGGCTAAAATCAATGACAATTTATTGCCTTTTTTATTGGCAAGCCAAGCAAAAAAGTAGGCGCCTGCAACTCCAATTATTTGAATCAGCAAAATGGTTTTTATCATATCGGAAGACTCCAATTTGAGTTCATTCTGCCCGAATAACGTAGCCACATATAATACAGTTTGAACCCCCATGGTATAAACGAAAAAAGAAGCCAAAAAGACTTTTGCAGGTTTCATAGACATGAGGTTTTTAAATACCATCTTAAGTTCTTCGTAGCCTTTCCAAACGGAAACTCCAGGCCTAGGTGTAGTGTTGCCAGGCAGTTTTAATAAGGGCCACAAAGACCATGCAAACCACCAAATTCCCACAGTTAAAAATCCGATACGAAAGGGTAGGGTTTCTGTTGAGGAAGGGGGATTCATGCCGAACCAATGAGATTTCTGCAAGAAAAGGATATTTAAAACAAGTAAGATAACACTGCCGATGTATCCCATCGTAAATCCGCGTGCGGATAGTTTATCAAAACGATCGGGGGTTGCAATTTCAGGTAAATAGGCATTATAAAACACCAAACTGCCCGCATAACCCAAGGTAGCGAACAAAAATGCAGTTAAACCAAAAATATAATTAGCACCGTTGAAGAAAAACAAACTGGAACAACTTACCGATCCTAAGATAATAAAAAAGCGCATGTAACGTTTTTTATTGCCCCGGGCATCTGCAAGACCGGATAAAAATGGAACAAAAAGGGCATTAATCAGAAAGGCAGCAGACAAGAAAAAAGCAAAGAGTGCCGTATTTTTATACTCCGTTCCAAAAAAATGGAGGGTTTCCGGTGTGTATAATCCGTAAAATACGGGAAACATTGCTGAGGTAATACTCAAAGAATATACGCTGTTGGCCCAATCATACATGGTCCAAGCGGTTAATACGGTGGGTTTGTTTTTTTCCACGTCGCAATATACGTATTGCGAATTAATAATTGGATTAAGCTTAACTCGCGTACTTCAAGTTTTCAACCGCCAACCATTCTTCTTCCGCAATTTTACGGGTTATCCGTAATTTTTTATTCTTTTTATCGCCAGAAGGGATTTCAAACATGAATCGTTTGAAAATGGTTTCGCAGATGCCTCTAAGACCGCGAGCTCCCAATTTATTTTGAAGTGCGAGTTCCACTATAAAATCAAGCGCATCTTCGTCAATACTCAGCGAAACGCCTTCTAATTGGAAGAGTTTTTGGTATTGTTTAATTAAGGCATTCTTAGGCTCGAGTAGGATCCTTCTCAATTCGGTTTTTCCTAAGGGTTCAAGAGCGGTAATAATAGGAATTCGTCCGATAATTTCAGGAATCAAACCATATGATTTTAAGTCAGAGGCATTCACTTGACTCAATAATCGTTGTGGATTGACCTCCTTGGTATCGCGAGATTTAAAGCCTAATGCGTGATTTTGTATGCGTCGGCCTATCATCTTGTCGATACCGTCAAAAGCACCACCGCAAATGAAAAGGATATTGGAAGTATCAATTTTAACATATTTCTGATCGGGGTGTTTGCGACCACCTTCAGGAGCTACATTGGCAACTGTTCCTTCTAAAATCTTCAATAATCCTTGTTGAACGCCCTCACCACTAACATCACGGGTAATGGATGGATTGTCGGATTTACGGGAGATTTTATCAATTTCGTCGATATAAATAATGCCCTTTTCGGCCAATTCCGGTTTGTAGTTGGCTACTTGTAATAAACGGGAGAGGATGCTTTCAACGTCTTCACCCACATAACCAGCTTCTGTTAAAACGGTGGCATCGGCAATGGTGAAGGGCACGTTCAATAATTTAGCTAGGGATTTAGCCAAAAGGGTTTTTCCCGTTCCGGTTTCTCCAACTAAAAGTATATTACTCTTTTCAATTTCAACTTCATCGGAGGTATCGCGGTTTTGAATCCTTTTGTAATGGTTGTAAACCGCGATAGCCAAAGATCTTTTTGCTTCATCTTGACCAATTACGTACTGATCTAGATGTTCCTTTATGAATAATGGGGTAGGTAGAGCACTGGCTGCTGAGTCCATTACGGTTTCTAAAACGGAATGCTCTTTTTTAGCGTTCGTTTTATCCAACCCAAGTTCTTTAGCAACGATATTATGTGCTTGTTCGGTACATTGTTCGCAGATATTACCCTCTAAGCCTGAAATTAAAATTACGGCTTCTTCTTTTTTGCGACCGCAAAACGAACACGTTTGTCCCTTCCCTTTCATTGGTTATTTTTCTCTACGGTGACCTAAAACTTCGTCAATCATACCGTAAGCTTTCGCTTCTTCAGCAGTCATCCAATAGTCACGATCGCTATCCTGTTCAATTTTCTCATAGGTTTGACCCGAGTGATGTGCGAGAATATCGTAAAGTTCCTTTTTCAACTTAGAAATTTCTTTGTAGGTAATTTCTATATCACTTGCTTGACCTTGAGCCCCACCTAAAGGTTGGTGGATCATGATGCGGCTATGAGGAAGGGCCGTGCGTTTGCCAGTTGCCCCTGCTGTCATCAAAACAGCACCCATACTTGCGGCCATTCCGGTACAAATAGTGGCAACATCCGAACTGATGTACTGCATGGTATCATAAATTGCTAAACCTGCATATACAGACCCCCCTGGACTATTGATATAGATTTGGATATCGCGATTTGGATTGGTAGATTCCAAGAAGAGCAACTGACCCATAATTATATTCGCCACGTTATCGTAAATGGGAACGCCAAGGAAAATAATGCGATCCATCATCAAACGTGAAAAAATATCCATTGAAACTGCGTTCATTTGGCGCTCTTCAATGATATTCGGGGTTAGGTTGTAAATACCAGAAACTTCCGCAGTGATTTCTGCGTATTTATCTACATACAAGCTGTTTAAACCTAAATGCTTGGTGGCGTACTTTTTGAATTCTTTTCCGTAGTCCATATCGTTATTTAACAAAGATAAATCTATTTTGATTATTCCCCGTGTGAATGCTTATGGGTATTCACATGTTGAAAATAATCGTCTACACTAATGGTTTTCTCTTTAATGGTAATCAATTCTTTGGCCTTATCGTAAGATTTGCGATAGATTACACGGTCATTCATTTGAGATACAAACTCCTGCTCACTAAAGCGTTTCATTACCGTTTCAGTTAAGAAAGAATCATTGATATCTAAGTTTAAACCATATTGACGGTACATCCCTAAATAGTACAGCTTTGCTTCTTGAATAATTTCTTCCTGTTCAGCTTTTAAATCGTTTGAAGCAGCAATTTTATCGATGATGAGTCTACGCACTAGCGCTTCGCGTTCTTGAGTATATTTCTCATCGATATTTTCTAAGGTATAATCTTCAGATTTGGTTGTAGTTAACCAACGCTTCAAGAATGCATCCGGCAATTCAATTGGGTGGTTTTTAATAAGTAAATGTCCAATTTCATGATCTAACCACAAAGAGGCTTCGTTTTCATAATATTTTACTAAATTGGCATGAACGCGAGCTCTGTATTCTTCAATCGTTTTTGGTGCGTCATCACCTGGAAAGGTTTCAGCAAAATAGGCTTCGTTCAATTCGGGCTCTACACGCGTTTTAATATCGGTTATTTTGGCAGTGAATGAACTAGAAAGATCATTAATAGCCTCTTTTGCAATACCGAGTGAATTGCTTATAACGGCTTCATTATTATTGAAAACAGATTTTACATCGCAGGAAACCACATCACCAATTTTCACACCAACGAATGAAGCTTGGATGTTTTTGTCTTCTATCATTGAAGGAACGAAACTGATGGGTTTTTCATGAACACCACCCTCTAAAACTTCTCCGTTTTCATTCAATTCGCTTACTTCTGCATAAACTACAGATTCCGCATCCGATATTTCGGCTTCGGTCATTTGTGCTCTTTGTTTGCGAGCTTGATCAATATCGTCATCTACCTGCTTGTCGGCAACTTCGATTTTGAACAACTCTAATGTGTCTTTTGTACTCAATTCTAATTCGAATTGAGGACTTAAACCGATATCAAAGGCAAAGGTGAAATCTTCGCTGTTGTCGATATCTAAATTGCTTTCAATGCGCTCAGAGCCGATAGGATATCCAAGAATGTCTAATTT
The DNA here is from genome assembly GCA_965655465.1 of Bacteroidia bacterium. Lineage (GTDB taxonomy): Bacteria > Bacteroidota > Bacteroidia > NS11-12g > UBA955 > VMCP01. The sequence continues at coordinate 5,284 of CBFHGY010000099.1, forward strand.
CTCTTCAGTGATATAATCATTCAAACGATCAGAAGCCATTTGTTGGATTTCTTCTGCTAATACAGATTTGCCATAAAGCTTATTAATCATGCCTAAAGGCGCTTTACCCGGACGGAATCCATTGATTCGAGCCGTTTTCTGTATTTTTTTAATTTGTTGATCTACCTTTTCTTGGTAGTCTGCCTTGCTGAGTTCAACTACTACTGTAGCCTCTAACTCACTGTGTTTTTCTAAACGAGTATTCACAATGCGATTTTGTTACGATATACTTAGATTAAACAAAAAATGGAACTTGATGTTCCATTCTTTGGATTGTGGTGCACGTGGAGGGAGTCGAACCCCCACGCCTCGCGGCGCTAGATCCTAAGTCTAGTGCGTCTACCAATTTCGCCACACGTGCAGACTCAATAAATATTCGTTCTTTTCAAACGAGTGTGCAAAATTACAAATAATTATTGAAATAACCACGATTTTTTACTTCGTATCAAATAAAATTGTTTGATACGAATACATTTTTTTACCTTTCTTGCTGATAGTGATGGTGATAACCTCATTATCTTTTAAAGATTCATAGAAGTTAGAAGATATCTCGGGTTCAAATACTAAAGTAGGATATGGCAACATCGGAGCCTTGTCGACCTTAGTTTTGCAAGGTAGTTTGCCGATACTTTTGGATTCTATAGTCACACTTGCACCCTCAAAATTCATATTTCCTGAAATACTCCATTTTTTGAAAAAGAACATACGCGGACAATATCCAGCAGGAGGCCAACTTACCATTTGTTTCGAATAGTAAATTGAATCTTCCTTATTCAATTCATCCGTAGGTTCTAGCATCCAAAAAACGCTATTGTTTTCACTGCTGCCAAACCCAATACCTTGGGCATTTTGTGCCAAAATGTATTGACGGTTAAATAATTCCTCGCTTTTGTTGTCTGAGGTAAGCACAGTAACTGCAATAGCAGGGTTGGGATCTTTAATAACTTGGCTGTATAGCGCAGCTTCGGCTGCATTTTTAGAATAACAAATATGCGTTTCGGGTGTTGGTTCGCGGGTGAATACTCCTACTGGGGCATACATTACCGAAGCTTCTTGACATTTCTTTCTGCGTAATTCATTTATACCAATGGCTTTCTTAATTCCTGCTTGTTGGCGGAAATAATTGATACGGTTCGCAATTTTTTGTTGCGTACTATCTGGCATACTTCCAGGTGTACAGCGCTTTGAAAGTCCATTCCAACCCGTTCCTGCAATTTGCGTACTGCCTCGTTTTTGGTTGTATATGCGCGATTGTTGATATCGGATTTCAAAATCCTTCTTGGCCATTCGTTTACGAAAACTATCTAAACGCGCATTCTTAGGGAAGTTTTCTTGCAATAAATGCATGAATTTCCAAGCCGTATTCAGATCTCCATAA
>CBFHGY010000100.1:0-6684 GCA_965655465.1 Bacteroidia bacterium
TCGGCTCCATTCAATATACGCTTTTTCTTCTCGGGGGAATTTTATTTGCCATCTTGTTTTATTCATGGCGTTGGCTTGAAGAACGCTTGCGTATGAAAGTAAATCCAAAATACTGGCAGCGCAAGCAAACCAGACTGGGCAACATGTTATTTTCGGCTCGATTTCAACGTGAATCTTGGTTCATTAGTCGCCGACTGCAGGTGTATATCGTGTGGTTATTGCTATCCATTTTTGGTATTGTGCTGTACACCACAATCAATTATTTCACCTTGAATAATTCCGAACGGCAAGAGGAAGAACTGCTCTCCAAAGTAAATCAAATTGCGAATCGCATTTCCGGTCAGAGCAATTTAGATGCGCTCGTAAATCAATACGAAGTAGGGTTGATTTACGATATGGCGGAATCGTATCAAACGGATATCAACATATTTGATGAATCGGGTCAGCTTATTGTTTCAACCAATCCGCGTCTTTTTAAAGAGCAATACCGTGCCAATTATATGAATCCAAAGGCGTTTATGCAATTTAAAACGGCATCGGCAAGTACCTTTGTGTTGGAAGAGAAAATTTCTGAATTATCGTATATCTCGGCGTATTCGATTATAAACGATAACCGACTTCGGGTTCGGGGTTATGTAAATCTACCGTATTATTCGAATCGCGTAGACTTATATCGCCAAATTTCAAGCTATTTGGTTACCGTGGTAAACGTATTCTTGATACTTTTTGCCTTGGTGTATATCATTACCCAAATAATTTCTACCCGCATTACGCAACCATTACTGCGGATTCGAGATGAAATTTCTCGAATGAAATTGGGAGTGAGAAATGAACCCATCGCGTGGAATCGCAATGACGAAGTTGGACTATTAGTCGCAGAATACAATAAAATGATCGATGCCTTAGAGGAGAGTTTAAATAAACTATCAGAGGTAGAACGGCAAGGTGCTTGGCGGGAAATGGCAAAGCAAGTGGCACATGAAATAAAAAATCCGCTTACTCCAATGCGCTTGTCTTTGCAGCATTTGGAATATGCCATGAGTCGCAATGATGCCAATATCGAGGAGAAAATTAAAAAAACGATTCAATTATTAATACGTCAAATCGACAGTTTAAGTTCGATGGCCGAAGAATTTTCCTCTTTTGCAAAAATGCCGGAGCCCACTATGATGGAGGTTGATTTTAAAGAAGTATTGCAGGATGCGATGGAATTGATGGAGCGGGAGATGGGTCAAACTATAACTTGTAATTTGCCAGAAACGGAAATTCGATTAATGGCAGATCCACACCAACTGGGCCGTGTTTTTACCAATTTATTTAAAAACGCAATACAAGCTATACCCGAAGACCGTAAAGGAGAGATTACGGTTTCTTTGAGTGAGACTGAGCAAACATTTACCGTAATTATTCGCGATAATGGAAAAGGAATTCCCAAAGAATTAACAGATAAAATTTTCAGTCCGAACTTTTCTACTAAAAATAGTGGTATGGGGCTTGGGCTGGCCATTTCAAAGAAAATCGTGGAGCAGTTTGGAGGTACTATTTCCTTCGTCTCTCAAGAAAACAAAGGAACAACCTTTACTTTGGTATTCCCGAAGTTATAAATGCGAATCCTCGCGAATTTGAGACAGTAATTGTTGGGCTTTGGGGAAGCCCATTCGTGCAATCGGACTCTTTTTAAAAGCGGTGTTGAATTGTGCTTCTTGAAGCGTTTTCCATTCTTCAAGATTCCAATCTATAGCTTCTGAAGCTTCAAACCGCGGTTCTTCATGCGGTTCTGAAAAGCGGTTCCACGGACAAACATCTTGGCAGATATCGCATCCAAATAGCCAGCCCTGCATCATATCCAATTCCGATTCTTCTAAAGGTTCGGTCTTCTCGATACTCAAATACGAAATGCATTTTTTGGCATCAATTACGTGATCTTGTACGATGGCTTGAGTAGGACACGCATCGATGCAGCGGGTACAGGTTCCACAATGGTCGCTTTGAATTACCGGTGCCGCTTCAATTGACACATCTAAGAAAATCTCAGCTAAAAAGAAAAAACTGCCGGTTCCCTTACGCAAGAGTAAACTGTTTTTACCAATCCAACCCAAACCCGCCAATTGAGCCCACTGACGCTCCATTACGGGTGCCGAATCAACGAAAACACGGGCTTGCACTTCAGGAAATAAGGTTTTTATATGCGCCAGAAGCTCAAAACAGCGGTCTTTTACCACGCGGTGATAGTCTTCTCCGTATGCGTATTTTGCAATTTTTGGACGCTCTATTTTTTGCGATTTCTGCGGAAAGTAATTATACGCCAAACACACGATCGTTTGGGTGCCAGGAACCAGCAATCGCGGATCCAATCGCTTTTCAACATTGCGCTCCATATAGCCCATGCTGCCCTGATAGCCGCGATCGAGCCACGTTCTCAGGCGTTCTTCTTCTTCCTCCAGAAAACGCGCGCCTACCATTCCACAGGCTAAAAAACCGAGTTCTAACGCTCGTTTCTCGATTTCTTGCGCTGGATTCATGCTAAAAAAGGGTAGGAGATTGTCCTTGATGCGGAATTTTTCCCAAATGTCGGAATGCCTTTGGAGTGGCTTCTCGACCTCTAGCAGTACGTTGCAAATAGCCCTCTTGAATTAAAAAGGGTTCATATACTTCTTCAATCGTGCCGGCATCTTCGCCCACCGCCGTGGCAATGGTATTGAGACCGACGGGACCTCCGCGAAACTTATCAATAATCGTACTTAAAATACGATTGTCCATTTCGTCTAAACCATCGGCATCTACATTCAGGGCGTTTAATGCAAATTGAGAAATGTCTAAAGTTATGGTGCCATCGCCTTTTATCTGCGCGAAATCGCGGGTACGTCGCAAGAGTGCGTTGGCAATACGTGGCGTTCCGCGGCTTCTCCGAGCAATTTCATAGGCCGCTTCCTCTCGAATAGGCGCCTTTAATATATAGGAACTGCGCGCTACAATTTGGGTGAGCACCTCTGCGGTATAATATTCTAAGCGACAGTTAATGCCAAATCGCGCCCGTAAAGGCGCGGTGAGCAAACCACTTCGCGTGGTGGCCCCGATGAGCGTAAACGGCGATAAATCGATTTGAACACTTCGGGCATTCGGACCCGTATCGATCATAATATCGATGCGGTAATCTTCCATGGCCGAATACAAATATTCCTCAATAACCGGACTCAAGCGGTGTATTTCGTCTATGAAAAGCACGTCTCCCTTATCCAGATTCGTTAATAATCCGGCCAAATCACCGGGTTTCTCCAAAACGGGACCACTCGTAATTTTCATGGTGCTGCCCATTTCGTTGGCAACTATATGACTCAAAGTGGTTTTTCCCAGACCCGGAGGGCCGTGTAACAAAATATGATCAAGTGCTTCGTCGCGCTGTTTGGCAGCCATTACGAAGACCTTCAGATTTTCAAGGATTTTCTCTTGACCGGTAAAATCGTCAAATTCAGAAGGACGTAAAACCTTTTCGATGTCCTGATCGGCCTTGCTTAAATTTTCGTTTTTAGGATCGAGATGGGGATTCATGGATATGATTATTTAACCAAGGAACGTAAAATTTGTTCTAATGCGTCGTTTACCGGAAATAATGGGGGGCGAACATAAGTTTCGCACAAACCCATTTCGTGCATCATTACCTTGATGCCACCCGGACTTCCGTCTTCAAAAATACGAATAGAACCTTCTAAGATTTGGTAATGGGCGTGCTTTGCCGCTTCCCAATTTCCAGATAAACAATTGGCTACCATTCCTGAAAATACCTTAGGATAGGCATGGTTGATTACAGAAATAACACCCGATGCACCTAAAGCCATCATCGGGAACGTAAGCGAATCGTCGCCGCTGATAACCTCGAAATCATCGGGTTTGTGTTGCAATAAATGCATAATCTGCTCCATATTTCCAGAAGCTTCTTTGGTAGCCACTATATTGGGGTGTTTGGCCAATTCTAACTGCGTTGTTGCCGTCATATTGCTGCCGGTTCTACCCGGAACATTGTATATAATTACGGGTAAGGGACTGGCATCGGCAACCGCTTGGTAGTGGGCCATAATACCGCGTTGGTTGGGCTTGTTATAATAGGGACTCACCGATAAAACATAGTCGTAACCCGTAAAATCGGTAGTTTTCAATTGGTTTACCAGCGCTTGGGTATGGTTGCCTCCCATGCCAATAACCAGAGGAACGCGTTTTTGATTGAAACGCACCACAGCTTGCATGATTTCTGATTTTTCATCGGCCGAAAGGGTGGCACTTTCTCCGGTGGTTCCTAAAACCACTAAATATTGGGTGCCGTTCTCAATTTGATGGTTAACGATGCGTTCTAATGCATCGAAATCGATGCTTAAATCCGACTTAAATGGGGTTATCAGTGCTGTTGCGGCTCCGTGTAATGCTTTCATGATAAATGTTTAAAAAATGCGTCTATACTATTTAAATATTGAGGTAAGGACTCGTCGTTCCGTGATTTGAGTAAAATATTAAAGTAGGGTTTGTACTCTAATTGATAGGGACTTAAGCGATAAGGCGCGCGCGAACTAAGTGCAAATCCCATATCCGAATAAGAAAAATCTCCGTTAAAATTTATAAATATATCGGCATTAAAGTTTTGCAATTTTTCCAAAATGGGTTTCTTGGGGAAGCCCGAGAACGTCACGTCCTTTAAACACAAATGTAAGGTATCGGGCGATTGTTGTGCCGATATGGTTTTGGGGTCGCGGGTTGGGTATAACACCACTTGTAATAACGCATATCCGCGCGAACGCAGCGAATCACAGTACACATCAATCTGTTTTGAATATTGCTGATACAAATGCAAACCCATATAAACGATGCACCGCTTGGCGCTTGAAAACGAAGGGGTAGCAGGTAATTGCTTTACTAAACTTCGGCCTTTATAAACCCAGATGGTATCTTTAAAGGTATTGCGTTTATTAGAAGTGCTCATGAAGTTAACAGGTCTAAAAATTCCGTTTCGGTTAACAAAGGTACTCCAAGAGATTCGGCTTTGGATAATTTTGAGGGACCAATTCCAGAACCGGCTAATAAAAATGAGGTTTTAGCACTTACACCAGAACCCACTTTCCCACCATAAGCCTCTACCATAGCCTTTAATTCATCGCGAGAATGCATTTCGAAAACCCCTGAAATCACCACCGTTTTACCTGCTAATTGCTGTCCTAAAGCGGCACTTTTTTCAGCCTCGAATTGTAAACCGTGGGCTTTTAATCGATTCAATATCTCGATATTTTTTTCGTCCCTAAAATACAAAAGTACACTTTCTGCAATTCGGTCACCAATTTCATCTACAGCAATTAATGATTCTAGTGAGGCGTTTTGTAAGGTCTCAATATTTTCGAAAGCCTGAGCCAATTTTTTTGCCACGGTTTCTCCCACAAAACGAATTCCCAAGGCAAACAATACCCGTTCAAAAGATTGTTTTTTGCTCGCTTGAATACCAGATAGGATGTTTTGAGCACTTTTTTCGCCCATGCGATCTAAGGTCAATAAATCGGAAAGTTGCAAATCATAAAAATCGGCAGGGTTTTGCACCAAGCCATTTCGATACAAGGTTTCGCAAAGTTCGGATCCTACAGATTGGATGTCCATAGCCTTTCGGCCTATGAAATGTTCGAGCTTTCCGACAACTTGGGGCGGACAGTGTTCTTGGTTTGGGCAATAGTGTTGTGCTTCGCCTTCATTTCGAATGAGTGGCGTTTGACATTCGGGGCATTCGGTAATATATTGATGCGCGGGTGTTTCGGGATTGCGAAATTCCATTACCACTCCGGTTATTTTAGGGATGATTTCTCCGCCTTTTTCAACATAAACGCGATCTCCAACCCTCACATCGAGCCGATTGATTTCATTCGAATTATGCAAACTAGCTCGTTTCACGGTGGTTCCGAGCAAGGAAATGGGTTCGAGTTCGGCAACCGGTGTAATGGCTCCGGTACGACCTACCTGATAGGAAATTCCTAATAGCAGGGTTTGTGCAGTTTCGGTAGGAAACTTATATGCAATGGCCCAACGCGGTACTTTGGCCGTAAAACCTAATTCCTCTTGTTGGCGCACCGAATCTACTTTTACAACCACACCATCGGTATCGAAACTCAAATCATGCCTTTTCGTTTCCCATTCTTTTAGGAAATCTAAAACGGCATCCATGCCTTCACAAACTCGTGAGGTTTCTGGAACTGGAAGACCCCATGAACCCGCTTCGTGCAGCGCCTGTGAATGGGATTCAAATGTGCGATCTTCTCCATAATAATGGTATAAAAATATATCCAAAGGTCTTTTAGCCACTTGCGCAGAATCTTTAATTTTAAGGGAACCCGAGGCCACGTTTCTTGGATTCGCATACAATGGGAGTCCGGCTGCCGCACGCTCGGCATTCAATCGCTCAAAGCCTTTTCGATGCATGAAAATTTCACCCCGAATTTCGAAATTATTCGGCGCCTCATCATGGAGTTTTTTAGGTAAACGGCGCAACGTTTGTACATTCTCGGTAACAACATCGCCTTGGGTACCATCGCCACGGGTAATGGCTTTTACTAACACCCCATTTTGATAGTGCAATGAAATGGCCAGTCCGTCAATTTTGAGTTCACAGCTATATCGCACGGAATCTATTTCGAGGGCTTTCCGAGTTCGGGAATCAAA
>CBFHGY010000101.1:0-6680 GCA_965655465.1 Bacteroidia bacterium
TTCTTTTGCCATAGTGTTTGTTGTTTGTTTGTGTTTTTAAATTGTGTTTGAGCCAATGAGGGGAATTGAACCCCTGACCTTTTCCTTACCAAGGAAACGCTCTACCCCTGAGCTACATCGGCTTTTAGTCGGCTTGCGCCGACTATTATGAGCGGGAGACGAGGCTCGAACTCGCGACCTACAGCTTGGAAGGCTGTCGCTCTACCAACTGAGCTACTCCCGCATTTTGGTAAAAGCCTGCATGTATGAGGTGGGGGTAAGTGGACTCGAACCACTGAACCCGAAGGAGCGGATTTACAGTCCGCCGCAATTGCCGCTATGCGATACCCCCTTGTTTTTGTTTTCGTGCAAGAGAGTTACCAAGTCTCTTGTACATGCGCTTTTACCTTGAGCCACCAGTCGGGATCGAACCAACGACCTACTGATTACAAGTCAGTTGCTCTACCAGCTGAGCTATGGTGGCTTGTATGTTTGAGAACGTTTTCCCTTTCGATATTTTCCGTAGTCATTCTCAAAAAGGACTGCAAAAATAGACATAATTTTGAACTTGTCAAGAACATCTCAATATTTTTTTTAGAAATATATTCGTTCCTCGATTTCTTACCCCTTTTCTCGTCTGTGAATCCTAAATTCGCAGCTTATTATATGGCATTATTTAAAAACCCCTACGCCAAACCTATTCTAGTTGCAGCCATCGCCGTCGCTGCCGCCGTCGCTTTGTGGAAAAACCTTAACCAGACTGGTAATTACGACCCCAATATGTTCGCACTCACGAACCCCGAAAACATTGATGCCTTCCGCTTTACCCCAAATGATCCCAAAAATGCACCCTTATATTTCCAAAAGAAAAATAACAAATGGTTCGTTTTTAACCAACAAGATACCTTTCCTGCCGATTCCCAAAATATTCAAATGCTCCTTAATTGGGCCATGCGAAAATTAAAGGTGCAAAGACCCGTTTCAGGCGAAAGCGTTAAAAATCTTTCCAGAAAAATGGCATTAAGCGCTGTAAAAGCCAGTTTTTCAGTTAAAGGGGATGAAATTCACAGTATATATGTAGGCAGTTCTACCCAAGATAATATGGCAACCTACATGTATAAATCGGATTTCGACCAACCCTGTATCGTTGAGATTCCCGGTTTTCAAGGGTACCTTACCCCCTATTTTAATACCGATATCCATATTTGGAGAAGCCTACAACTGATCGAATTTGAACCCTCAGAAATCAAAAACCTCCGCGTTACTTGGCACAAAAATCCCTCAAAAAGTTTCCAAATTAACCAAGAGAATAACCAACTTAACTTGTTCAACCTTAACATGCAGCCCCAAAAGGCCAATCAATCACTCCTCGCTGGATACCTACTGTTATGTAGCCAATTCGCTCGAGAAGCAGGCAGCGTGGCTGGAATTAATAAAGATCCGCTACAGAAAGATTCCGTTTTTTCTCAAGGTCCCTTAATCAGTTTCACATACACCAACCAAAAAAACAAAGCCACCACCCTAGCCATATATCCTCATCAAGGATTTGAGGACGTTATCATGGATGTTCGCCCCAATGCATCCGAAACCGTGCAAACAGCACTGTTTTGGGTAAAATCTTCCGAAGACCCACACCTGTGGCTCAGTCAAGATATTGTTTTGGAAAACCGCATGAAAACCCTTTCCGATTTTCTTAATCCCTAAATGTTGTGAATTTTAGAATTGTTGGTGCAATAATCGGATTTTTATCCTCCGGATTCTTTGGAGCCGTAGTAGGATTTATGATTGGCTCTTATGTGGACCATGCTTACGGTGGAAATACCGAAGATGAAGGTCGTTCAGACTTTAACAATCCCTATCAAAATCAAAACGTTCACCCTGCTGATTTTAAAAATTCACTGCTCATTCTAATTGCCGCAGTAATGAAAGCAGACGGAGTAGCCATGAAAAGCGAACTCGATTTGGTAAAATCGATGTTGCTTCGCACTTATGGCGAAAATGAAAGTCGTTTGATGCTGCTAAAATTGCGCGACTATCTCAAAGAAGAGCACAATCTATACGATGTATGTCGCAATCTAAGAGCACGTATGGGCTATTCAGCCCGCTTAGAATTAATTCACATCCTGTTCAGAATTTCACGTGCAGATGGGGTAATTTCCGATGCCGAAATACAACTTATTCAACAAGTAAGTACCCAATTAGGTATAAGTACTCCCGACTATCTTTCTCTCCGAGCTATGTTCGTTGAATCGGTAGATTCAGATTATAAAATTCTCGATGTTTCTACTTCCGCAAGTGAAGACGAGGTAAAAAAAGCGCACCGAAAATTAGCCCTTCGATTCCATCCAGATCGATTGCAAGGACTCTCAGAAAATGAAAAGAAAAGTGCGGAAGAAAAATTTATCCGGGTACAAAAGGCCTACGAGAATATCAAGCGTAAAAAAGGTTGGAAATAAATGAACGTGCACCTCGTTCTCTTTCTAGTGAGTCTCTTTTATGGGATTCTCTTTTCTTGGGCAGGAGAAATCATGCCAAGATATCTCAATGCAGAAGCCTTAGTATGGTTGCGTGTGGCATTTGCTACTCTTGCGTTTCATTTGCTTGGATTAAGACAAAAAAGCACGGCCATTAATTGGAAAAAACACGGCCTCGAATTTGCCATTTGCGGTTTTTTCGGCACCAGTGCCAATATGTATCTGTTTTTTAAAGGGCTTCAATCTACGTATCCCATTAACGCGGCTGTGTTAATGTTGGCTACCCCATTATTCGTAGCACTCTTCGATCATGTACGACTGAAAGCACGGCCTAATCTCGTCTTTATTCTTGCGCTCTTTACCGCGGCATTCGCCTGTTTTAAATTACTCACCGAAAGCAATCACACCTTTACTGCCGAAACCCGATTGGGTGATCTACTGGTTTTTATCAATGCCATTTTTTATGCCGTTTATTTAGTTCGAATTAAAAAGCTTACAGCAATTTACGAACCTATTACTGTAAACAGATATACCTTCAGCTTTGGCTTGCTATACATCAGCCCTATTGCATTAGCCGCAGTTTTTCAAGCTCAATATGCTGCAATCCCCGCTCCCATCTGGGGGAAGATTATCTATATACTAGTGGTCATGAGTTTCTTGGTGTATTTCATGAACGCCTATGCCGTAAAAGCGGCAGGTCCCACACTTGCCGGTGTGTATATTTATTTACAGCCCCTGTTGGCAACCCTAATTGCCTTCATTTTAAAAACAGATACCCTGTCGGGCCTTAAAATAATTTGGATTCTTATCGTCCTTATTGCAACCTACTTTGCAACTCGGAATTCCCCAAAAGCAAAAATCAACTTTGCTTCAGCTGATTAAAATATGTAATTTTGCAAAATCAATAAATACCTACATGCGCAACCCTAAAGGCAACGACATACTAAAACAGCTCATCAGCGAGATCGAAACAACTGGCATCAGCACCGCAATAATTGCTCCTTTGCAAGAAGCGAGAGAATTGGCAAAAAACGAGAACGACCCGCTAATTACCCGTGCACTACGCTTACTTTGGCAACATATCGAAGCTAACGATGCCTTTGAAATTCCGCTTGCTGAAGAAATCGAAACTCCTGAAGACAACATCATATTCTTCTTAAGTCTTTGTGTAAAAGGCGATAACGAACTCAATCGCGACGAATTGCGTATAATGACCCAACAGCTTCAAGAAATGGCTTAAATCCTCTTGAAATCCAAGTCGTACATAGCATTTTTCCTGCTTAGCTGCTTTTCATTATGGCAGCTAAGCATAAATCATACGCATGATCACGACGGTCATACTCAACAAGATACCCATTTCCACGCCAATTCCACATTCCCTGAGCATTCTCTTGAAGAAGATTGTGTCATCTGTGACTTCAATGTTCCTCTTGCAGAATCTCCCATCCTTGCTCAATTTCACGCATCCTATTTCCCCAGTCTCCAATTACACAATCACTACTCTGAAAAGGCGCATTCTCATTTCGCCCTCATTTCACGAAACAAATCTCCTCCATACCTATAATATTTCAGGCATAAACCATCTCATTGGTTTATAATTCATCCTCGAATATTATTAGTATGAAAAAAATGTTAAAAAAAGCGCTGTTATTTGGCGTGATATCCCATATAGGGTTTATAAATCTATTCTTACATGCACAAAATCCCCCTTGTGTGCATGCATTGCGACTGCAAATTGTGCAGCCGGATGAACATCCATTGATTGATGCCGAGGTATTCATCGAAGATTTGCATTTATTGCAAAAAACAGATGCGCGAGGTTTTGTGTTTTTTACAAATCTCTGTGATACCATGTATGAAATTGATATATGGTATGTAGGAAAACATATTCATTTAAAACAAGAAGTTCAAAAGGAAACGGTTCAAGTATTTTGGGAAGTTCAAGATTCCCTACGTTTGTCGGAATTGCATATCGTTCAGCACCATACTGATCTAGAAAGCGATCACCTGCACATACAACACTTACATGTGGCCCCCAATAGCAGCATTAGCGAAAAAATGGCAGAATTGCCCATGTTGCGATTGCAACGTACTGGGAATTCTATTCAGAAACCCATGTTACAAGGATTAGCGGGGTTGCGTTTGCCGCTATTTCAAGATGGCATGCGTATTCAAGGTCAAGCTTGGGGCAGCGATCATGCACCAGAATTGGGGCGTTTGGGGGCTCAGGAAATTAGTATTCATAAAGGCGCCCAAGCATTGAAGTACAGTTCAGATGGGTGGGGCAACTACCTCTCCGTTTCCTATAGACCCAAAGTACATGCCTTTGAAGACAATATCGGAATTGTATCTGGCTATCAACACAACGCACGCGCATGGCAAAATGGGCTTTCATATTCTCATGGAGGTTCTCAAGAACACGAAGGCTTTTATCTCAGTGCACAGCATCAAAATACTGCCGATTACAGTATTCCAGAAGGGGTTTTACCCAATACCGCCTATCGTGAAACTAGCGTGTATAGCGGCATATCCTATCCATTCAAAAATTCCATATACCGCATAGATGCATCTTATTTCAATTTTATTGGGGGAATTTATTTAGGAAGTCATATAGGCAATACCAGCGATCTAATTAATGCCATTAACGCCCCCATTCCACTGCTTTTAATCGAACAGCCCAAGCGAACTATTTCACTTCCGAGGCAAGAAGCAGAACATACCAGAATCAGCTTGGAACGGGTTCCTCAAAACCCTAAAGGCATCTCCTACAAGATAGGATATCAACGCAATCAACGTAAAGAGTTTGACCCCCATCGCAATTCCCAATTTAACTTTCCCCAATTATACATTTGGGTCCACAGCATCCAAAGTTATATTAGAAAAGCACTTTCATTGGGCAATTTAAACACTGAAATGGGCCTCCAACATGAGTACCGCAATCAAGATTGGGGTGGCTATTATTTGGCTCCTGCTTATAAAGGACATGATTTTGGGGCCTTTATATGTACGGAATTACCCAAACGCATGTATTTACTGGAGCATAATTTCACCCTGCGCTATGATCATGTTTGGCGAAATACACAAATAAAATCAGCATCCATTTTTGAAAATTTCACAGGGTTATCAGCCGCATATTCCCTTATACATAAAAAGGGCTTCCATAAAAACGAATGGCATGCATCTATCGGACAAAGGGCTCCATCTGTGAACGAAAAATTCAGTTCGGGAGTGCACCACGGCAGTGCGAGTTACGAAGAAGGAAATCCCACACTACCTATGGAAAGAGGATTAAAATTAGATTGGGAACATCAATATCGCCATAAATCCCGAGCTTGGAGAACCAATATTTATGTGCTTCACGCTGAAAATTACATCCATCTAAATCCACAAAACACCCCATTACTCACAATAAGAGGTGCTTTCCCACATTATATTTACGAATCCCTTCCCAGTACTTTAGGGGGAATAAATGCATTCTTCATGCATTCCTATAAGAAAGGGAATGTTGAAATTCAAATTGATGCGGTTTGGGGTAGAATTTGGAAACCTTCTCGATTCCCCACTCAAATCCCCGCTCCAAGTGCCCGTTTAAAATGGGAACACCGCTTACAAAACTGGACCTTTTCTTGGAACCAATCCGCTTTGGCCCGAATGCCCTTTTATACTCCAGGAACTGATTTAATGCCTCCCCCGAAAGGGTATTTCCTGAGTGATGTATTTGTGCATAGACCCTTTCATTTTAAAGGCTTAGACCTTCAAATGACATTGGGCATTCAGAATATTTTCAACACCCGGTATCGAGACTATTTAGATCGATTTCGGTATTTCACGCCCCAAATTGGGCGAAATTTCAGTATACAATTGCAATTCAACCTCCACCACCATAGAGTTCATATCGAAAAACTACATAAACCCTATATCAAAAACACGCCTTAAACCCCATATAAAAACACAACTTTAACTCCCTCATCAAAAACGAAAATAAAAAACAAAACCTAATATATACAATATGATTTTAAATTTAAAAAAACCAATCCTATGGGCACTCATTCTTGGAAACAGTGTACTATTTAATGCATGTGAAGATCACAACGACGACGATCATAAACACGATGAAGGTGAACTGATTAACGCGGTTGAACTTGAATTCAAACAGCCGAATGACACCGCATTAAATTTCACCGTAATGTGGTCCGATGAAGATGGAATAGGCGGCAATGACCCTAT
>CBFHGY010000102.1:0-6487 GCA_965655465.1 Bacteroidia bacterium
AAAACCGAGTTTTACGTGCATGCGGCTCGCATGTGTGGAGCTGAGGTGCAAGCACCGTGTGTTCAGGAAAGCACTGCCCTTAGCAAAATAACGGGAACGACCCTCTGGCTTGGCCTCGGACTTGTACAGAGTTTAGAAATCAAACTCATTGACCGGATCGTCAAGGCACGTATCAAGCAAAAGTTTGAAGACCTGTACGATTTTAAATTGCGCTGCGATCCCGGGATTGAACAATTGAAAATCTTGATTTTAATTGGCGCATTTCGCTTTACTGGCAAAAGTCGCAAAGCCTTATTATGGGAGGCACATACCTTATACGGAGATACTAAAAAAAGCACCACAGACATCCCTCTATTTACCGAAAAACCCAAACCCGTTAGCCTACCTCCTTTGGAAGACGACCCCATAGAAATTGCCATAGACGAACGGGAATTACTGGGATTTTCACTTTGCAGCCCCTTTGATTTGATAGAACCCGATGACATTCCAACTTCAAAAGTGCGCAGCAAACATCTTGCTTCGCTACTGGGGAAGTCTGTTTATCTCGAAGGCCAGTTGGTCACGGTGAAACCCACTCGAACGGTTGGGGGCAAAGAAATGAACTTTGGCACCTGGCTGGATCGGGATGGCTACTTCTTTGACACGGTGCACTTTCCTCCTGTAGTTGCTAAATACCCCTTTAAAGGAAGGGGTATTTATCGGGTTTGGGGAAGGGTAATCGAAGACTTCGGAGTGCTGGCCATCGAAATTGTTAAAATAGAAAAGTTGGCCTTACGGAAAGATCCGCGACATATATAATAGGTAAAAATAAACTTTTTCGCTTGTTTTGCATATTGATGCGAGCCCAACACTGGATTTCAGAACCCTTTATTTCTTTTATTAAGCGGCTTTATTTGACACTTGCTTCAGGTATTTTACTGCTCCCTTTAAAAGGGCAATATATCTATCCCAATGCCCAAAAGAGTGCAATTTGGGCCGATAGCGTGTTAAAAACCTTGAATTTTGAGCAGCAAATTGCTCAAAAATTGATGGTTCCGGCATGGACGCGAAACGCACAACTGAGTCAAGAGGTTATCGACGCCGTAACCCAATACCAGGTAGGCGGAATTATCTTTTTTCAAGGCACGCCCCAAACTCATATAATGGCCTTGAACTACTTACAGCAAGAAACTAAAATCCCCTTATTAATAGGAATGGATGCCGAATGGGGTCCCGCAATGCGACTCGACCATGTTCCAAAATTTCCATACCCGCTAAGCATCGCGGCCACAGAGTCCAGTTCTTATGCCTTCGACATTGGTTATGCCCAAGGCAAGATGTTAAAGTCCCTAGGCGTACATATCAATTTTGCTCCCGTTGTCGATTTAAACAGCAACCCAAACAATCCCATTATTGGCTTCCGAAGTTTTGGCAACAACTTGAATTTGGTTAATGCACAAGCTGCCGCTTTTAACAAAGGATTGGAAGCAGCGGGCGTATGGGGCTGTGCCAAGCATTTCCCCGGTCATGGAAATACCCTTGCCGATTCCCATAAAGAACTCCCCTTGGTGAGTCACGATAAAAAAACATTAAAACGCGATTTAACACCTTTTGAATATGCCATTGACGAAGGTGTAAAAAGCATCATGGTAGCGCACCTCAAAATTCCGTTTTTAGACGACAGACCAGAAATGCCTTCTTCTCTATCGCGCAACATTGTGCATGATTTATTGCGCGAAAAAATGGAATTTCAGGGACTCATTATCACCGATGCTATGAACATGAAAGGGGTGAGCGCTCATTATCGCTCGGATGAAGCCGCTTTGATGGCCTTACAAGCGGGAAACGATATTTTATGTTTTGTAGATAATGTGCCCGAAATACTTTCTAAATGTCGGATTTGGTTGGATTCAAATTGGCTCGATTCGCAAGAAATTGCGGCGTCTGTGCGGCGAATATTGATTGCCAAACACCAAACATCAAGTCCATATCTCAGCAATCCAGAGCATATACAAGCAGCGTTGAACGCCGAATACCGTCGTTTCACCCTACAACAAATTGAAGCTCCGGAATTGGCCTATGAACCTTTTTCAAAAAGCTTTGAGGAAGACATTGAATTGGCTTCTCGGCATGTCTGCGCGCTCGATAATAAACAGGCATTTCGTTTGCCGTGGAAGCCCCACCAAAGAGATACGCTCTTTGCAGTCATCTTTGGCGATCGAATTCCAGAAATCTTCGTGCAGCGACTTAATAGCTATCAGAATGTTCAATATATATGGGCACAAAATTTTGATAGGGCCGATACGTTACTGCAATATTTAAATCAACGCAACGGCAAATTCTTGTTTTTCAATGCTGAACAACGCATGTGGGGCGGAAATTCCCGCGTATTACCAGAGATGTTGTACCTCGTTTTAGCACAATGGCAGTCTCATAAAAATGCCGTTTTCATTCATACCGGTAACGTATATGCCCTGCAACAGCTTAAATGTGAAATGCCCATAATTTTGGGAATGGAAACCGGGGAAGCCTATTTAATCGCCTGCATAGATGGACTATACGGCTTTCGCGGCATTAAGGGTAAATTGCCTGTAAATCTGGAATTGCCCGAAGCCAATCTGCTGCCCCGGAACACACAGGCTTGGGTTGCACCATTGAGATGGGCAGACCCAGAAACTCAGGGATTTCATTGCGATGAAAGCAGTTCCTTGGAAGGCATCATGGATTCCATCGTTCTCAGTGGCGCTGCAGAATCTGCGCAACTTGTGGTTCTCAAGAACGGGCATATTATATACGATATTGCTCGAGGAAAACATCCTTTCGGAGGGAAATCTGTTACGCCTCATACCGTTTTTGACATTGCTAGTATAACCAAGATTGCGGCCACTACCCTGGGCATGATGCACCTGTATGAACAGGAAGATTTGGATTTGGAAGCTCCCATAAAAACCTATTGGAAAGAGGCAGAATCGTATCCATGGGGATCTGTTAAACTATCCGAATTCTTAACCCATCGTTCGGGATTGCCGCCTTATTTACCTTTAACTTCGAAGTTAACATCCAACTCTTTATTTATCAGAATTGACAGTGTTCACACTCCAGATTCAGGCGACATTCGCTGGGGGGCAGATCGCTATTTATCTGCGGAAATATCGGATACAGTTTGGAGCTGGATACAAGGAACTTCCCCAAAGAAAAAAGCCAAAAAGCGTGATTTACAACCTTATGTGTATTCAGATTTGAATGCCATTATTTTGGGGAAATTCATTGAAAAGCGCAGCGGCGTTTCCCTTTCCAGATTTTGTGATTCTGTATTTTACGAACCGATGGGACTTTTCCGAACAGGCTTTCTTCCAAAAGAAAAAGGCCTCAATGAAGCTATTCTTCCAACTCAAATCGATAGTTTGGGAGAACGGGGTTTGATTTGGAAGGAGGTACACGATCCAAGTGCGTTTTTACTGGGAGGGGTGGCTGGAAATGCGGGCGTTTTTTCCAGTGCTTATGATCTCTCCCGCCTGATGTGGATGCTGTGTGAAGGACAAACGGTAGGGTCTCGTTTTTTCAAAAAAGAAACCCTTAAAACATTCACACAAACCTACGAATTGGGCGACAATTATCGGGGTTTGGGTTTTGATAAGGCAAACGGGTTTCCAAATGCCTTGAAAGATGTGCGCATCAAAGGAAGCAATTTGTACGACGATGCACCCACACAAATTTTTGGTCATGCAGGCTTTACGGGCACATGGGCTTGGGCCGATCCCGAGAATCAACTGGTATTTGTTTTTTTAAGCAATCGCACATATCCCAACGACACGCAAAATAAACTGGCTCACCGCGGTTATCGCGGAAAATTGATGGAAATTGTGTTCCGGTCGTTAAAAGCGGTTGATAAGACTGAATAATCTAAGCTTTTCATCGTTTTTCGCTATATTTGCAAATTGTATGAAATGGGTACGTAACACAATTGTTTTTATCTGGATAGCCTTGGCTGCAGGCTCTTGTGGGGAGTACCAACGCATTTATAAAAAGGGCACTGCTGCAGAAAAGCAGGCCAAAGCTTTGGAACTATTTGAAAAAAAGGAATATGCAAAGTCTGCGCAACTTTTAGAGCAGTTGAGGGATATGTATAAGGTAAGAGATAGTTTAGAAAACGTGTATTACCACATGGCAATGGCTTATTTTCACCTAAAAGATTATCCGTATGCTTCATTATTTTTTAAGGATTACACAGAAAATTTTACGCAATCAGACCGCGTAATTGAGTGTGCGTATATGGGATTGTATTGCGATGTTTTAGCCGTTGGACCGGCGGATTTAGATCAAGGCGATACCAAAAAAGTAATCGAAGCCTTGCAGATGTTCACCAATTATTATCCCGATTCAGAATATACCCAAAAGTGCAACGAACATATTGATGCATTGCGTATTACCTTACAACAAAAGGAATTTGATTTGGTAGAGCAATATTACCGCATGGGAGATTTCAAATCTGCCGCTGTAGCTGCTCGGAACACCGTGAAATTATATCCCGATATGCCCCAACGTGAAACCTTGGAATGGATTGCCGTTGATGCACAGTATCAGTATGCCGAAAACAGCGTAAAATCAAAGCGGTTGGAGCGGTTTAAATTGGTACTTGAAAACGTTCAGGATTACCTGTATTCTTTCAATGCAAACAATGCCTACTTTGCAAACGTAAAGAAAATTGAAACTTTAACACAAAAAAGAATTAACGAAATAGAAGCTACATTATGAGCATCAAAGACCCAACCTCAGCAGAAACCCGCAATCTAAAAAACCTAGAAGCGGAAACTCAAAACATTTATTTGTCAGCGGTAATCATTTCAAAGCGTGCCGATCAAATTGCTGAAAAGCAAAAAGAAGAACTAAAAAATCGCTTAGAGCCTTTCGCTCAAGATAGCGATAATCTTGAAGAAGTGCAAGAAAATCGCGAGCAAATCGAGATATCCTTGATGTACGAGCGTCAGCCCAAGCCAACCCTTACTGCAACACAAGAGTTTGCGGATAGTAAGACCTATTGGAGAATTCCGGACGCACCGGATCATGTTTAAAAACAAACGCATATTATTGGGCGTAACCGGCGGAATAGCAGCCTATAAAACGCCCGAAATTGTTCGTCTTCTTAAAAAAGAAGGTGCCGAAGTTCAAGTAATTTGTACTCCTAGCGCCCTTCAATTTGTTACATTAAAAACCTTAACGGTTGTTTCTGAAAGGCCCGCATTGGTAGAATTCTTCGATGAGGATTCTGGTATGTGGAACCATCATGTTAATCTCGGGCTTTGGGCCGACGCCTTTATTATTGCCCCTGCAGGTTCCAACACTTTGGCTAAAATGGCGCAAGGCCAATGCGACAACCTGCTTTTAACCACTTATTTATCTGCCCGCTGTCCTGTATGGTTTGCTCCCGCCATGGATTTAGACATGTACCAACACCCTGCCGTGCAAGAACATATTAAACTACTACAAAGCAGAGGTCATATTTTAATTGACGCAGAAGAAGGCCCATTAGCCAGTGGATTAAGCGGCAAAGGACGCATGGCCGAACCGGTGCATATCATAGACGCACTTCGACCCTATTTTGAAGTTCCACCCAATGCCTGGAAAGGAAAAAAAGTTCTTCTTACCGCAGGTCCAACTTATGAGGCCATTGATCCGGTTCGTTTTATTGGCAATCGAAGTAGCGGATTAATGGGTATTGAAATTGCACAAGCCTTAAGTCTTAAAGGGGCAGACGTGCACCTCGTTTTAGGTCCGAGTGCACAACCCGTTCCCGATACGATTCAAACATATCGGGTAGAAAGTGCCCTTGAAATGTTTCGCATTTGCTCGGAAATCTTTCCTTCTTGTGATGTTGGAATTTTCGCAGCCGCAGTTTCGGACTATCGCGTAGATGCCGTGTTTACCGAAAAGGTAAAGAAAACCCAAGATGTTTGGTCTTTAAATTTGGTAAAAAATCCCGACATTCTGGCAAGTCTCTCCCTTTCTCGTTTGCCCCACCAAAAGTGTATCGGTTTCGCATTAGAAACCGAAAACCAAGAACAAAATGCTTTGGAGAAATTAGCTAGAAAAAATCTAGATGCCATTGTGTTAAACAGCGTGAGCAATGAGAGTGGATTTCAAACACCTACCAATAAAATCGTGATTTTTGGCAAAAATGACGAAAAATATGCAAGTGAAGTTCAATCAAAAAGCGATATTGCCGTTTTACTTTTAGACGTTTTAGAAAATTGGAATGTGGTCAAATAAACTTAAATACGGGATACTTGCGCTTACCTTTTGGGGTCAGTCTACTTTGTGGTCACAAGAGGTAAATGCTACGATACAAGTAGTAGCACCTCGGGTTCAAATTGCTAATAAAGATATATTAAACACCTTGCAAAACAGTTTGCAACAATTTATCAATAACCGCAAATGGACGGAAGATAACGTGGCAAATAATGAAAAGGTCAACATGACACTCTTCATTAATATAGACGCCTGGGATAAC
>CBFHGY010000103.1:0-6410 GCA_965655465.1 Bacteroidia bacterium
ATCCAAGTCCTTTCAAAACCTGAACGCATTGAATTACCGTATTGAGATTTTCTTTTTGATAGGATCCTTTTAATTGCAACGCTTCATGAAACTCCGAATGAGTTGGTTGACCCAAATAAAATGGAGCATTTTCTAAAATTGCCTTGGTTTTTATTACTTCTAATGCAGAAACATCAATTGCTCGAGAACAAACCACGGGAGTTTGGTATTTAATGATTCCGGCTTTCTCATTGGCAATTGCTTCTAAGGTATCGCCCAACATATCCATGTGATCCCAACCGATCGAGGTAATCACAGATAGGATAGGGGAAATAACATTCGTACTATCTAAACGTCCGCCCAGTCCAACTTCAATGATGCCCACATCAATATTTTGATCCTTAAAATAATCAAAACAAAGCGCCACAGTTAATTCAAAGAAAGAAGGTTGAATCGTTTCTATGGCATCTTTCAATTTGTGCACAAATGCTACTACAAAATCCGGAGAAATTTCAATGCCGTTAATCCGTATGCGTTCTGTAAAGCTCAGTAAATGCGGTGAAGTATATAATCCTGTTTTATACCCAGATTGTGTTAGAATTGCCGCTAACATACTAGAAACGGAGCCTTTTCCATTCGTTCCGCCTACATGAATAAAGCGCATATTTAAATGCGGATTATCGAGATGCTCCAATAATCTTAGCGTATTGGTAAGGTCTTTTTTATATGCGACTTTACCCAAGTTTTGAAACATAGGTAAACGACTATACATAAAGTCGAGACACTCTTGATAATTCACAAATAAAAGATTAAAGGCCTTTTTTGATATTCAATACAATGGTACCCGTTTCTGGGCATTTTTCGCCATCGCGAATAAATTTAGATTTACTCAAAAAATACTCCATTACGGCTTTGGCATTGGCAGATGTACCCGAGTAGTTGCCTGAGGGTAGAATAGATTTAACATACGGATTTCCAGAGCAAGGAACGGTAACAGATGCATGGATTTCTCCTACACCATCTGCTATCACCGTTTTAACATTGGAATTGATGGTATGATTAGAAAACCCTTTTGCTGTGTAGAATCCGTTTCCTGTATTGCGTGTAAATCGAGTACCTCCATTTCCAGAAATACCGCCATTGTTCGAATTAGTACCAAACCCTACATTTCCTTGTCCGCCATTAATTCCGTTTGGATCTCCATCGCCTGTAGTTCCAGATCTTTTTCCTATTTTAGAACTTAGGCCTTTCAATCTTGAATTTACAGCTGGGGTGCTACTTGCCGGTGGATCAATGGGCGGTAAAGCCATGGGTTCCGCCGCATCGGTGGTATTTACGATATCACCCTGGCCACCTGACGGAGTAGTTGGATTAGGCGTACTTATTGATTCAGAGGTTTGCCCCCCCCCTAAGGCTGGGGGAAATGCAGAAGGTCCGCCATCGGTGGGTCTTCCATAGGAAACTTCTTCAAGTCCAAAGTCTAATTGAAGTTCTCCAGTTTTGGTTTGGAATGGGGGATTGGGCACGCGTATATGCAACCAATACATCATAAAAACGATAATCGCGGTAATAACCGTACTGATGACAACTGCGATTCGTTTTTCACGAGAAGAAGTGCCAAGCTGGGTTTCGATTACGTAAGTATTCATAGTGTTATTTAATATTCCAACGTACCATACTTAAATTTGCATTCGGTATACTTTTTATATTAACGCTGTAATCGTTGGCTTCTTGTTTTGTGTTGAATCTTCCCAAAACAATACGATAAAAACTAGAGTTTTTGGGTTTAAATATGGCGGCAGGTGTTCCTGCCTGAATCCATTGCTGGCATTCAATACGAGCCGCATTAGCGGTCATATAGGATCCCCCAACTATAAAAATGCTGCCCGTTTGATCTAAAAGTTGATCTAAATATGCATCCGCATTTAATATTGTAGAAGTTGTTTCCCCTTCGTTTGGTTCACTTTTGATTACGGGTTCAGATATTTCAGTTGTAGCAGATTCTCCATGTGAATAAGAGGAATTTTCGCGTACATTTCCGTTAATTTTTATAAGTTTCCCGTTGATATACACAAAGTCACTTTGCGAATTAGGTTCTTTTTGACTTTTTCCCCCGTTAGTAGCAATAACCTCTTTAGATTCTTCAATATCTGAAGAGTACAAGGGACTCAAAGACGCATATTGTTGACGTTCCTGATAGGCTTCCATCCAGGTCATGGTGGAAATTGTAAGCGTAAGCGCCGAAATTGAAATAACCACAAAGCTAGCCGCAATTTGCCACCACGCATTCGACCGTGTCTTTTCAGCAGCAGAATCAACATGCTCCGCCGAAACCGACATCACGGTAGCTTCTTCTGTTTCTGATTCTAATAACGTATTCAACTGAGGCCAAACCTTTGCAACTTTGGCGCTTTGAGATTTGGCATTATGCGCTTCCCATTTTACCGGTTGTAGCCCGTAATTGGGTAAGTGTAGATTGAATTGTTGGCGGGCAACAAAAAAGATACCTTTATGTTCGTTATGAAAGAAATTCCCAAAAGGGAAAAAGGTAGCATAACGCTTTTGACGTAGTTGCGTTTTGAGCTCTGAAACGGCAGATTCTATCTGAGAAAGAGCATCTTTATAGGTAATGCCGGTTGATATGGAAAGCAAATGCGCTAATTGACCGTCATTTTCTGACAATTGTGGATTAAAAACCAATTGAGAATGGGTTGGCTTTAATTCTTTGGTGTAGGCATTTACAGTCGAATCAGATGCCTTAAGTAAAAAGCCCCCTAATTGAGGAATGCACGCGAAGTGATCGCGCAACAACAACTCTTCAATAGCGGTATGTAAGGCTAAATTGGGCATAAATACAAATATACGCCAAGTTTAGAATAAACCAAGCGTAATCCCACCCATTATAGTGGTTCCCCAAACCTGGTAACCGTTCCAATAACTGTATTGAGAATTCAATAAATTCGAACCTTGGATCCAAATGCGCCCTTTACCGATGAATCTATAATCTGCGCGAACAAAAAGATCGGTATATCCATTAACTTCAAGTTCGGTTAAACGATTATTTACCATTGTCTGGTCAAAACGACGACCAACTCCTTGTGCGCCAAATTCAAATTTCAATTCAGCAATCGGTTTGTAACTGAATTTAAGCATATATTCCATTCCT
Organism: Bacteroidia bacterium; assembly: GCA_965655465.1. GTDB lineage: Bacteria > Bacteroidota > Bacteroidia > NS11-12g > UBA955 > VMCP01. The sequence goes on from CBFHGY010000103.1 coordinate 3,146, forward strand.
GGAAGATGAAATACCTGATTATCGGCACCGTAATTTAGTATTTTAATCGAAGCGGCCATTTTCAACTGTTCACCTAAAACATATTCTGCTCCTGCTCTAAAATAAATGCTGGAAATATCCCGATAAACCGCTTTTAAGGGTCGAAGTGCAAAATCCACACCTTTACGGGTGTTGGTGTCGGAAAACTGCGCAAACATCAACATGTCCGCGACAGTATTTCCCCCAAAATCAATATGAAATAAGGAATTTTCAGAAATTTTACCTTTGATTCCTAAATAGCCATTTATCTGATCATAGGTATTCAATATAGTATCTTGAACGCCATAATAGGGCATCAATTCATGAATTCTACGAAGGGAAGTCTTTCTCAATCCTCCATCAATCCCTCCGTAAACTTTCATACCTAAATTGGAAATTCCCTTTTCAACATACACGAAGGGGTTTACTTTTAATGCTGTAGTTTCTTGGGTGCTGTGTTGGTTATACGTTAAATTAACGCCTATTTGAGCATCCAGGTTTGTGGGTTTATGAAAAAATTGAATCTTCGGGTTGAAGTCAACAAAAAGCTGTTGTGCGCGGAAAGCAGCATCAGTACTTTTCTGCATTTGATAGTCGAAATAAGTGAAGGATAAATCTCCAAAAAGTGCAAATTTTTTGTTGCGCGAAAGAAAATTCAATGTACTGTTTACTTCCATTTCTTCGTGACCTGCATTGGTTTGAAACATTTGTACACTGTTGAACCACTTAATTTCAGGCAAATTCCGTTTTTCTAAATACAAGTAATCAATATGAATGCCATAATTTTGGGCAGTTCGACCATTGCGAGCCAAATCACCGATTCGCGTAGAATCTTTTTCAGCAATTGTAGAATCCAGAAGATTATAAAAAGTATGATGATCTCTGTTGTAGAACATACGGGCATTCACGCTGGCATTTTCAAAATAGCGGGTTCCATTCATTTGCAAGCGGGTTTGAGCAATCATTTGATTGTTTTTTGGAGTATTTCCTTGTAGATGCATCGCACTTAAATTGTAAGCCCACTGCCCATTAGGACGGTTTGATAAAAACAGTTCTCCAAGCAAATGTCCATTATTACCCCCACCTAATCGCGCATAATTCGAAAGGTATATGCTATCGGTACCCGATTCTTTTACAACATCTGGTTCAACGCTAATTAAGTGCTTTGAAGTCTCCCATTGATACGTAGGTGTGGAAAAGTCCAGTTTAATTGCGGGCATTTCAGAGGTGGGAACTTCAGGCTCAATTCGAATTTTACTCGCAGGTAATAATCGTATATCTGTACCAGAAATTACATTTCTGGAGCTATTATCGAAGCCAGACGGACGTTCTCCTTGAGCTTTTAACAAGCTTCCGCTGGTTAAAGCTAACATTAACACCACATATTTCATTTACTCAAAAATCGTAAATAAAGCCTCTCGGATGTTGACATATTCAGCGGGTGTCTAAATTTATAAACGATTCGAAGAATCCTGAAAATACTTGAACTTTTTTTATGGAGAGGTTTGATAAGCTGAGAAAATTATGTATTTTTGCAACCCAATTTTGCTGATATGTACGCAATAGTAGAAATAGCTGGAAGACAATATAAGGTTCAAGAAAACTCTTACTTGGTTGTCAATCGTTTAAACGCCGAAGAAGGTTCGAATGTCGAATTCGATAAGGTGTTGTTCATTGGCGGTAGTGCCGTTAAAGTAGGTAATCCAACCGTAGAAGGAGCCAAAATATCCTGCACCGTAGAAAGTCACGGTCAAGGAGATAAGGTTTTGGTATTCAAGAAAAAACGCAGAAAAGGATATGCCAAGAAAAACGGTTTCCGTCATTCTTTGACTAGACTTAAAATTCAAAGTATCACCGCATAATTCCTAAAGAGATAAACCATGGCACATAAAAAAGGAGCAGGTAGTAGTAAAAACGGTCGCGAATCGCATAGTAAGCGATTGGGCGTTAAAATTTACGGTGGACAAATCGTAAGAGCCGGTAACATCATCGTGCGTCAGCGCGGTACCAAACACCATCCGAATACCAATGTGGGTATTGGAAAAGATCATACCTTATTTGCATTGAGCGACGGTATCGTGCGCTTCCGCAAAGGTAAAGACGGCCGTAGCTTCGTTTCTGTAGAAGCAGTAGCTTAAACCGACTTATACGCATTTCAGCCGTCGGAATACCGACGGCTTTTTTAGTTTATACCAACCCAATAATTATGAAACCCAACATCGAATTTAAAAACCCCAAAGATTCTCTAACCTTTATGAATGAATTGGTATTGCCCAATGATACCAATACCCTCAATAATTTAATGGGTGGACGTATGTTGCATTGGATGGATATATGTGCCGCAATGGCCGCACAAAAACACAGCAATCGAATTGTAGTTACCGCCTCCGTAGATAGTGTTTCGTTTCGGGAATCTATTCGATTGGGCGATGTGGTTTCGCTTACTGCTTATGTAACCCGTTCCTTTAAATCTAGTATGGAGGTGTTCATTGAAGTATATGCTCAAAATATTCCAACTGGTGAAAAAATCAAATCAAATGAGGCATATTATACGTTTGTCGCCTTAGATTCAAGACATCGGCCTGTACAAGTGCCTGCTGTAAAACCAGAAACCGAAATAGAAGAGGAGAAATTTAATGGTGCCCTTCGCCGCAGACAAGTCCGCTTAATTTTAGCCGGCAAAATGAAGCCTGAAGATGCACAAGAACTCAAAAATTTATTCCTATAGAAAAAGGCCCTTTCTAAAGGGCCTTTTTTATGCATTTTATTTTATTAAGCCAATTTCCCGAAGTCGAAGCATCAGGAACTCATTGGCAGATATATCGTCGTATTTCTGTGGATTGGTCTCTGATATACATGAATCTATACAATCTAAACGCGCTTCTGGACGTGGATGCAAGAAAAAAGGAATACTAAATCGAGGTTCCAACCATTTTTCCTTGGGTGGATTTACCACACGATGCGTGGTACTGCGGAGTCGATCATTGGTAAGTCGTTGTAACATGTCTCCAACATTTACAACGATGTGATCTTCTACTTCAGTGATTCCGATCCATTCCCCTTGACGGTTTAAAACTTCTAGACCATCGGCACTTGCTCCCACCAACAAAGTGATTAAATTGATGTCTTCATGTTCCCCAGCGCGAATGGCATCTTTAGGATCAGCGGTGATAGGAGGATAATGGATAGCCCTCAAAATAGAATTCCCGTTATATACGCGGGAATCAAAATAAAACTCATCCAATTC
>CBFHGY010000104.1:0-6254 GCA_965655465.1 Bacteroidia bacterium
CCAAAAGTGGCTATTATGGATAGTGCGCTCGCTAAAAAGGAACCAAGGGTAAAAAACTGCCATTTATCGGTTTTTGAAGGCGCAAAATAGTACAAACTCGAAATTGCAAGAAGAAATAATCCCATCATCAAGAGATACTTGAGCAATTCAACCAACAATCCATACAGACTTGCTAGCGGCCAATGATTATCTTCCATATATGTTTCAATTTGATAGGCCCAGGTTATCAAAGAAAGAAAGACGATGATTAACACAGTTTGAAAAATCGTCAAAAAAACGGCTTTACCCCTTATTGTGAGCCAGTTTTGCTTGATTTTTGTGGATGCCACTAATCGAGTGTTAAAACTGCTGATCAGCAGATGAAAGGCATTGGAGGCAAAATACAAAGTGAAAAAGAAACCAAACGAAAGTAAACTTGAATTTTGCTTATTTAAAATTTCAGAAATGGTTTCCGCAATTTCTTTAAAGGAGCGTTCAGGTAAGATAAGCGACAATTGCTCCATTAATTGGTTTTTAAGCCCGTCGTAAGGCAAATATGCAATGAGAGTTAGGAGAAATATTAGTGCCGGGAAAAGAGCAAGAAAAAAATTAAAACTCAAGGATGATGCTCGCACATTTAGATTTTCCATAAATAAGGAACGCAGGAAATAACGACCAATTTCATATAAACTATGTCCCTTTAATCCTTTAAATGTTTTGGATTCTAAATAAAGCCTGATTTTTTTTGCAATAGGATTCTCCTCTGGGCCTTTTTCAGGCTCAAGATTTGAAGTATTAGACTTCCCGAAATGCTTGTTATAAGGCCGATAGAATTTAGTCATTACGTCAAATATTGTAAATATTTTTCGGGTAATTTCATGGGACGCATCGTATTTTTATTTACAAAAAACATTTCGGTAATACCCGTACACAATAAGATATTGTCTTGATTATAAACTTCATAGTGAAAGTTTGCTCGCACTTGAATTTCTCCTTCAATAAAAACACGGATACGCAACAAATCGTCGTATTTCGCCGCTTTTTTAAAAGTAATTGACATTCCACGCACGGGCATAATCAAACCATCATCTTCCATTTCCTTGTACGTTAAGCCCCGATTTCTTAAGATTTCGGTTCTGGCTTCTTCAAAATATAAGGCATACACCGAGTGATGAACAAAGCCCATTTGATCGCATTCTCCGTACCGTACTCTAATACTATGTGTCCATTCCATAATCTAATATCGCAATAAAAAGGATTCTTTGGGTTGTTCTTTTCGGAAAAATAAGCATCCCATTCGAAATAAATCGATATCTACCGTAATTTCAGACTCATTTGTTAATTGTTTCCATGCTAAAAAATGATCATCACTTTTTCGGATATTTGTAAAAACAACGATACTATGATTGTGTAATTTGGGTTTGATATCTTCCCAATATTTCCATAATTCTTCAGCATCATCGGTAAGATGCACCAAACTCAATTCCCATATTTTATCATCAGGAATTTCGGAATTCCAGTCAATTTTCGGATTTATATCTAAGTTAGATTTTAACCATGTTTCATTGGTTTGAATTTTTATTGGATTTTCTATTGTGGAGAAATACGAATATGAAATAGGTACGCCTTTTTGCTTTAGGGGGTGAAACAATGTATAATTAGTTTCTATACCACAACATTTACCGTATTCAGAAATTTTTCGAATATCGAAATAGGCCACAATCTTTGAAATGGCGAACGCGTGCTTTGCAGGTAGGGTATAGGAATCGACGAATTTCGCTAAAGAAATAGCATAAATTTCACCGTTGCTTTTTAACATTTGAGTCCGTTGAAATTCAACGGACTCAATACGTTTATCTTCTTTATGATATAAATTGAGCTCTGCCCATTTATAAATAAAAGGGGAGTGGATCCCATGTAAATCAGTAGATCCGAACAAATACCCGATATAATCAACTATCCGAGTAAGAGAGGATAACATTTATGATTGACTCTGTTTGTACACATTCAATTCAGCAATCAGCCGGTCTTTTTGTTCATTAAGTTTTTTGATTTTATCGTCAAATTGCTTTAGAACAGCATCTGCATTCTTGGAAAGCGCAAAAAAGCTTTTATTATTATCAATGGTTGCAATTTCATCTTCAATTTTCTTGATAATATCTTTAAGTTTGCGCTCTTCGATTTTCAGTTTGGATTTTCCATCTGCAGAATCTTTGATACCATCTACATAATTTTTTACGTTTTTAACGCGATCCAATTTATTTTCTTCACGAAGCTTTTGGAATAAGGGATCAATGATTTTTTGATACTTATTGTTTAAAGAATGGAAGCGTTTTCCAGAAACAAATCCGGCATTATTCCAATCACTTTGAATGCTTTTTAATTTTTCAAAGGTAATTTCAGCGCCTTCAGTAGTTATCTTTTGAAGCATATTGATAATAGCTTCTCTGGCTTGAACAGCTCCAGATTCTTGTTTTTTTCGTTCATCAAAAAATACATTTCTGCGTTCAAAAAACGCATCGAAAGCTGCACGGAATCTGTTCCAAACGGCTTGATTATGTTCATCGGGGACGGGACCTATTTTCTTCCATTGCTCTTGTATTTCTTTGAATTTATCAGAAGTTTTCATGAATTCTTCTGAATCTTTCAGTGCTTCTGCCTTTTCACAAAGAGCAACCTTTAATTTTAAATTCTCAGATTTATTCTTGTTTAAATCTTTGAAATAAACTTTTCTGGCGGTGTAATACGTATTTCGAACACCTTGGAAACGAGCCCAAATTTCTTCATTGTTTTGTGAAGGAACAGGTCCGATTTTCTTCCATTCTTCGAAATATCCATCGAGTTCCTTGCCTAATTTTTGCCATTCTGCAGTATTTTCAGGCATTGCAGTTATTGCAGTTTCACTTTTCTCAACAAGCAATAATTTCTTCTCAAGGTTTTGTTGACGCTTGGCATCAATTTCTGCGCGTTGCTGTTTAACACGATCTACGATAATATCGCTAGCCGCTTTAAAACGCAACCAAATTTCTTCAGAAATTTCACGTCTAACGGGACCTGCATTTTTCCAATCTTCGTGATACTTGTTGAGGGTTCCTATGGCTTTGCGCATAGAAGACTCTTCCTTAAGGGCTTCCACTTTTTTAATAAGTTCAATTTTGATCTCTAAGTTTTTCTCTCGATCTAGGTCTTTAAGCTCATTAAAAATGGAAAGATTATCGTAGTATTTTTCGATCAATACGCGATATTCAGAAGCGAGTGTATCGTGGAATTCTTTAGGAATAGTTCGAACTTCCTTCCAACTGCGCATTAAATCGCGTAATCCACTAAGGGTATTTTCAGTTTCTTCAGAATCAACTAGAGCCCGAATTTTCTCAAGAATAGCTTGCTTTTCTTTTAGGTTAGCAAGTTTTTCTTCCTCAGCACGTTTTTTCTCTTCTTCTCGAAGTTTATGAAAACGATTGAAAATATCGTGGAGTTTTGCTTTTAATTCGTCATTAGCAGGTACGAAATCCTTAGCATCATTTCCAGCAGCAACCCATTCTTGGATAAGTGCGGGCTTTTCATCAGCGCTTTGTTTTTCGTAAATTTCCTTCAAGAGTAAAAGGGACTCATAGGCGCTTTTAACATCCGCTGTCTGTATCAAGCTTTCCGCTGTCTCAATAATCTCTTCTTTTGTTAATCGGCTGAATTTGTCGCGATTGGTTTGATCCTCTTCTTGTTGAGTAATCAAGTTTTCAGCCAGATGTAACTGCTCGTTGTAATTTTCAGATTGCGAATTCATTTCGTTGGGCAATACTAATAGTGTAAGGAAATTGGTTATAGGTTTTGGTATTCAATTAATTGTTGTAATACGGTTTCAGTTGCTTCAACGCCTTTATGTCCGTGGATTCCTCCTGTTCGTTCAACTGCTTGTTTATGGGTTAAGGTAGTAATGAGCCCAAAACCAATAGGTTTTTCAACTTGAAGGCCTAAAGACATTATACCTTGAGTAGCACCTTGACAAACATAATCAAAATGTGGTGTATCTCCTTTAATTACACAGCCTAATGCAATAACAGCGTCACAGTGTTTTTGTTTAAACAATTGCAAAGCACCTAAAGGAAGTTCAAATGCTCCAGGTACATTTATTTGAAAAACATTGTGAGGCTTTATACCGAGGCCCAACAGGGATTCTATTGCACCATGTTTTAAAACCGAAGTAATATCTTGGTTCCACATTGCCGTTACAATGCCAACTTTTTGGTTTGTAAGAAAATGAATATGTGGAGTAAAGTCGTATTTGAAAACCGCGTCTGACACTGGTAATTAGGTCTTATGGATTGAATTCACCCAATTTTGCCTTCATTTTGTATACATACTTATTAATGTCAGAGCCAACACCACTTGTGGGGTATTTGTCTGCAATAATTTGATAGTATTTGAGGGCTTTTTCAAAGTTCTTAGCACTTTCGTAATGAATACCTGCACGTTTGTAATACTCTGCAGAAAATTCATTTTCAGCAACATCTCCTGCTTTAGCAAAGAAAGAGGCCGCTTTTTCTACTTCATTTAAGTTAGAGTAACAAACCGCTTTCATATTTAAAATTGATGCAGAAAGAATATCGTCGTTGGCTTCAGTACGATCTAGATATTCTAGAGCTTCTTCGTATTTTTTATTACGCATGTAAGCAATACTCAACATCAAAGCCGCTTCTTTACCTTTTTGAGTTGATCCGTACTCATCTGCTATTGATTTTGCAGACTTAACGCGTAAGGCTTTATCTCCATTAATAACGATGTTCATTGAATCGTTCTTGAAATAGAAATGCAATGGGGCTAATTCTTTGGCAGCTTTGTTTTCCTGTTCTGGGATGTATTTTACGGCCCAGTAATAGCCACCGGCTACACTGGCTACAATAACGGCAGAAACAATACCAATACTTTTCTTATTTTCAGTGTAAAAGGCAGATAGTTTGCTCTTTAATTGCGTTAAGGCGTCTAGGTTGTCCATAATTTGAGGGGGCGAATATAGTAAATCTACTTTGTTTTTTTATTGTAATCAATCCATTATGTATGGATAATCGTCTTCTACATAAACATCTCTGAAAAGTAACGATGCATCAGGCAACGCAGATTCTTCTGCAAATGTTACACTTTCCTCGACTTCCTGGATAATGGCATCTTCAATAGCATCCAACTCAGCCTCCGTTGCAAATTTGTTTTTTAATATGCTTGCTTTGGTAGTTTCGATAGGGTCTTTCTCTTTGTATTCCTGCAATTCCTCTTTAGTGCGGTAACTCGCAGGGTCACTCATGCTATGGCCTCTATAACGGTATGTTTTAATTTCTAAGAAAGTAGGGCCTTCACCCGCGCGTGCTTTTTCAGCTGCTGTAAACATGGCTTCGTGAACGGTTTCACATTTCATTCCATCAACTTGATAGCTGGGCATGTCGTAAGCTGCTCCAATTTTGTATATATCAAGCATATTGGTTGTACGAGAAACGCTCGTTCCCATTGCATATTCATTGTTTTCACAAATAAATATTACTGGTAGCTTCCAAAGCATGGCCATATTAAAGGCTTCATGCAGCGCGCCTTGACGAACCGCACCATCTCCAAAATAACATACGGAAACATTTTTAGTTCCATTATATTGTTCTGCAAGGGCCATTCCAGCACCCAACGGAATTTGAGCACCTACAATACCATGTCCACCAAAAAAGTTCTTTTCCTTAGAAAACATGTGCATACTTCCACCTTTACCTCCGCTGCAACCCGTTACCTTGCCATATAGCTCAGCCATTACTTCATTTGCCGTAATGCCTAATGCCAATGCATGACCATGGTCGCGATATGCCGTTATTACCTTGTCATCTGGAGTTAAAGCCGTTTTCATAGCGGCTACTAATGCCTCTTGTCCTATATATAGATGGCAAAATCCTTTGATTTTTTGTTTGCCATAAAGCTGTGCTGCCTTTTCTTCGAATCGACGTACCAACATCATGATACGATACCACTCCAAATAGGTGTCTTTTTTGAATTTCATAATATACTTCAACGAATTGAGACTGCGAATATACTATTGCAAGTCTATGTAGTGAAATACTCTGTTTAAATTTTATCCTCTATGTTCTTCACTTTGTCCTTAATCATGCCAATTTCACGCTGTAAAATGCGTAAAGTTGGCCCCACATCGCTTTGGTCTGAGGCAGAAGGCTCTTCAAATTTAGGATTGATATAATGAACAAATTTCCAAATTTCCAGTATTGCTTGTACTTTAACAGGATAAGGTTGGT
>CBFHGY010000105.1:0-6232 GCA_965655465.1 Bacteroidia bacterium
ATACAGGCGAAATCAAAAAAGGAATTTTTGGGGTAATGAACTATATCCTTCCGCAAGAACGCAATGTATTGAGTATGCACTGTTCTGCAAATATTGGGGAAAAGGGTGATACCGCAATTTTCTTCGGTTTGAGTGGAACAGGTAAAACTACCTTAAGTGCCGATCCAAATCGTAAATTAATCGGTGACGATGAACACGGATGGTCCGATAAAACCGTATTTAATTTTGAAGGCGGCTGTTATGCAAAATGCGTAAACCTTACTGAGAAAAACGAACCACAAATTTGGAATGCCATCAAACACGGTGCTCTGGTAGAAAATGTGCGCTTCTTTGATAACAGCAACAAGGTTAATTTTGAGGATATTTCTGTAACGGAAAATACCCGTGTTGCCTATCCTATTGAATATATCGACAATATTGCAGTACCATCAATAGGAGATGCTCCTAAGAATATTTTCTTCTTAACAGCCGATGCCTTTGGAGTATTACCTCCAATCTCAAAATTAACTCCTAGCCAAGCTATGTACCACTTTATCAGCGGTTATACCGCAAAAGTTGCCGGTACTGAAGCAGGTGTTACGGAACCTCAAGCAACGTTCTCAGCGTGTTTCGGACAAGCCTTTTTACCGTTACACCCCGCTAAATATGCGGAAATGTTAGGTAAAAAACTAACCGAAAACCCAGAAGTAAACGTTTGGCTCATCAATACGGGTTGGACAGGTGGACCTTACGGAGTAGGCTCTCGTATGAAACTTTCTTACACCCGCGCCATGATTACAGAAGCATTAGAAGGTAATTTGAACGGAAGTTTTACCGAACATCCCGTTTTCGGAATTTTAATGCCAGATGCTTGTGAAAATGTGCCTAGCGAATTACTCAATCCACGCAACACTTGGAGCGATAAATCTGCCTATGATGCTCAATGTCAAAAACTTGCGAAATTATTTAACGATAACTTCGTAAAGTTTGCCGACGGTTCAAGTGAAGAAATAAAATCAGCAGCTCCAAAGCTGGCAGAAAATAGTTAATATCTATCCCCTCAATTACTAAAAAAGCCACCGTTTTGCGGTGGCTTTTTTTATCTTTGCCCCAATTATGAGCCGCAGTTCCCACGAAATAAAAAAACAATTCCTCGATTTCTTCCAAAGCAAAGGCCATCAGTGCGTTCCTTCCGCCCCCATAGTGGTTAAAGGAGATCCAACCTTGATGTTTACCAATGCAGGTATGAATCAGTTTAAAGATTTTTTCTTGGGAAATGCAAAAGCCACACAAACCCGCGTTGCAAACAGTCAAAAATGCCTCCGCGTAAGCGGTAAACACAATGATTTGGAAGAAGTGGGACACGACCACTACCACCATACCATGTTTGAAATGTTGGGTAATTGGAGCTTTGGCGATTATTTCAAAACAGAAGCCTTACAATGGGCTTGGGAATTGCTTACCGAGGTTTATCAATTACCCAAAGATCGCCTCTATGTAAGTGTATTTGAGGGCGATGACAAAGAAGGCTTGGCATTTGACCAAGAGGCTTATGATATCTGGAAAAAAATGGTTCCAGAAAGTCATATTGTTAGAGGAAATAAAAAGGATAATTTCTGGGAAATGGGAGATACAGGTCCATGTGGACCTTGTTCGGAAATTCATATCGACATGCGTTCTGATGCCGAAAGAAGCCAAATAGAAGGAGCTTCATTGGTGAATGCCGATCATCCAGAAGTAATCGAAATCTGGAATAATGTTTTCATGGAATTCAACCGTCTGTCTGACGGTTCCCTTAAAACGCTCCCTGCAAAACATGTAGACACGGGAATGGGTTTTGAGCGTTTGGTTCGGGTTATCCAAGAGAAAAAATCTAATTATGATACCGATATATTCACCTATATAATCGATAAAACAGCAGAATTGTCGAAAGTGCCTTATGGAAATTCCCCAGAACAAGATATCGCACATCGGGTTATCGCCGATCATATTCGGGCCGTAGTAATGATTATTGCCGACGGACAATTGCCGGCTAATAATGGCGCAGGGTATGTGGCGCGAAGAATTTTAAGACGTGCCATTCGTTATGGATACAGTTATCTGAATTTAAACAAGCCCTTTTTAACCGATTTAGTCGCACCATTAGGTAATTATTTCAAAGATTCTTTCCCCGAAATTCAACAACAAGAAGGATTTATTCAGAAGGTGATCCGAGAAGAAGAAATGTCCTTCTTCCGAACCCTGAGTCAAGGAATGGCACGTTTGAACGATTTCTTTGAACAATCCAAACAAACGGAAATTTCTGGAGAAATGGCTTTTGAATTGTACGATACCTTCGGATTTCCTATTGATTTAACAGAGCTTATTGCCCGTGAAAAAGGAATTAATATTGATTTAGAAGGATTTCAAAAGGCCCTTCAAGAGCAAAAAGACCGTTCTAAAGCCGATGCGAAAAAAGATACGGGGGATTGGCAAATTTGTCTTTCTGATTCCAAAGAAACTTTTTGTGGATATGATACACTCACAGTGAAAACGCATATTTCTCGTTTTCGTCAAGTAGAACAAAAAGGTAAAAATTATACCCAGATTGTGTTGGATAATTCTCCTTTCTATGCCGAAAGCGGTGGACAGGTAGGAGATACTGGGGTATTGAAAGGCGATGACGGTTCTACTATTGAAATTTTCGATACTCAAAAAGAGAATAAATTACATGTTTTGTTTACCCATGATAAAATAATTAATACAAATCAAGGATATTCTGCTGAAGTAAATGCTGGCCGTCGCGCGCTTATTTCGAGCAATCACAGTGTTACGCATTTAATGCATAGCGCCTTGAGAGAGGTATTAGGTTCGCATGTTGCACAAAAAGGAAGTTTGGTGAGCCCGGAGGGCTTGCGCTTTGACTTTTCTCATTTTGGGAAAATGACGAACGAGGAAATTCAGCAAGTTGAGGTGCAGGTGAATCAAAAAATACGCGAAAATATTTCCCTCAAAGAATATCGAGATATGCCCATCGAAGCAGCTCGAAACATGGGCGCAACGGCTCTTTTTGGAGAAAAATATGGCGATTCGGTGCGGGTAATTGAATTCGATCCCAATTATTCCATTGAATTGTGTGGAGGAACTCATGTTCAACAAACCTCTGAAATTGGCCTGTTCAAATTGGTGTCTGAAGCCAGTGTTTCTGCGGGTGTTCGTCGTATAGAAGCCCTGAGTAATGAAGGAGCCATGCAATATGTTCAAAATAAATTAACCGAATTGGCTGCGATTCAAGAGAGGTTACAATTCCCTAAAGATGTAATTCAGGCTATCGATAAATTAATGGAAGAAAAATCGGCCTTAAAAAAGCAATTAGAGCATTTGGAACAAGCACAGGTTTCTGCCATTCTAAAAGATTTAAAGGCGAAAACACAGAAGCAAGATTCAATAAACGTTGTTTTAGAGTTGTGTAATCTTCCCAATAGTGAGGCAGCAAAACAATTGTGTTTTGAATTGAAAGATGCATTCGATAGTTTGGTTGTTGTTTTAGCCTATCAAGTTGCTGAAAAGCCGGGTATCGCTATCTATATTTCAGAAAATTTGGTACAAGAAAAGAATTGGAATGCCAGCAATATCGTTCGTGAATGTGGCAAATTTATCCAAGGCGGCGGCGGCGGACAAGCATTTTTTGCAACAGCCGGGGGCAAGGAACCAAATGGATTGCCAGATGCTTTGGAGCATGCTCGCACATACTTCTTGGGGACTAAATAATTCGATTATTCCCAATAAATGGGGAATGCTAAATTAATTCGCTAAAATCACTTTTTTAGTCTCGAAAAAAGGTTCAGGAAATTTTTGGTAAATGGAATGAACCTTTATTTTCAATCCTGGATTTTCAGCCAGAGCATCATTCAGTTCTTCCGATAAATCGCCCCCTTTTAGCATCGCCATATTCGGTTTTCCCTTCCATTTTTTTCGCATCCATCCGAACATATCTTTAGTAGGCGCTACGGCGCGAGATACAGCCAAATCAAACGATTCATTGATGTCTTCTACGCGAGAATGTGTGGCACGAACATTGGTTAAACCAATATCTGAAGCAATCGTATTCACCACGTTTATTTTCTTTCCAATGCTATCTACCAAATGAAACTGAATATTGGGGAAGGCAACGGCTAAAGGAATTCCCGGAAAACCGCCTCCTGTGCCAATATCTACCACATTCTGTACATCCTTAAAAGATGCCAGCTCTACCAAGGTTAAGGCGTGTAAAACATGGTGCAAATAAAAATTATCCATATCCTTACGGGAGATAACATTTACGCGTGCATTATGATATTGGTATAAATCGAATAAAAATCGAAATTGCTCTTCCTGTTTATCATTAAAATTGGTGAAATAATGGAATAAAATATCGGCGCTTACCATATGATTTTCTTCTTAAAAAAGGCGCGGATTCCCACAAAAACATACCAGAAACTATACAAAATATTCCAGAATGGATATCCATGTCCCGCCAAACGCATGGATAATAAGTTACTTTTCTTGTGGAAAATGATCCATTCGGGTATCAACTTCAATAACACCAGTAAGGTTGGATACAACCAAGAACTGCTTGTAATAAGAAAGCCAATAATGCCTAACCAAAAAAGTAGATTTACCATTGGCAAAATAGCCAATTTGAAGCTTACAGAAGGTTTATATAACTTCCCAACCCATAAATGACGCATACGTTGACGCCAATACGCTTGGAAATTCTTAGGTCCCGCTGAATAAATATAGGCTTCCGGGTGGATTACCACTGCCGTGTTTTCTGCCGTTGCCACCGATTGAACAAATAGGTCATCGTCTCCAGCCGGAATATGGTGATGAGCTGAAAATCCACCTACAGAATGATAAATTGATTTGGTATACGCCAAGCTGCGACCCACACCCATATAAGGCTGCCCTTTGAGGGCAAAACCGAGGTAGTGTAAGGCCGTCATCATATTTTCATAATGAACCAATCCCCCCAGAAAACCCTTTGCAGTGATGGGCGCCACACCCAAAACGATGGACTTTCCATCGCTAAATCCCTGCATCATGTGCTTCAGCCACTGATTGCTTTGAGGAATGCAATCAGCATCCGTAAGCACCATGTGTTCGTATTGCGCTTTTTTTACTCCCAGGGTTAATGCCAATTTTTTACCCCCATTTTTAATTACCGCCGGATCCATAAGTACATATTTTAGACGCGGGTGTTTTTTGGCTTCGGTAACTAATAAATACGCCGTTTCATCAGCGCTGCAATCGTCTACAATAACAACTTCAAATTCTGGATAATCCTGCTCCAACCAATCTTCTAAATGTTTCTCTAAATGCAAGGCGGCATCTCGAGCACAGATAATGATGCTTGCGGGTGGAAATTTATGATCGATTTGTTCTTTTTTGTTGGTTTTAACTTTCAAGAAAAAGTAGAAAAAGTAAAACCACATTATCAGAACGACACCCCCTAATACGCTCGCAAACCAACCGTCCAAGGGAGTGAAAACCAAATTTCTAAAGAATATTTCTATGTGTTCCACGTACGGGAGTTTAATCTACAAAGATAAATAGGATTCTGAATAATAAAGGGAAATGCTAGGTGGACTTTTGCGCAAGTTATCCCCTGAAATATTCGTTGCAGTTTAGGGTTTGGGTAGAAAATTTAAATTGAGGAGCATAGAAATAATCCATACCGAAATGCCTACACCAATACTGAAAGTTAAAATACGCCTTTGGGTGTTTTTTGAATTTAGTAATGTTAAAAATTACGGTTTTATCATTTAAGGAATGCTTTAATAACCCATAAACCTCAGGATAAAGCCGTGTACTTCGCTCTATTCTTATTTAGACTAATTAAAAATAAGACTATATTTGCCCCATGAAAATATGGGGATTCGATGCTGGTATCGCCTTATTTATAAACGAAACTCAGGCCCTTTATACCTCCAGTTCATATACGTGGGAGCGGAACGAGGCCTATTTTCGTATTGCTTTCTTTTTGCACCCCGATGATTTTTTGTTTCCTATAACGAGTTCCCTAAATGTGGTTCTTACGTTTTCTGAACCCTTTTGGACCCTAGAAAAACAAGAGGCCTTGCTCCATAATGCACCCAGTGAAAATCCGGATTTACGGTTTTATCTGAGCTGCGACATGCAACATTTCATTCAAGAACTTCTCAAGCCTTATAAAAGCGAATACCTTCATGAAATAAAATGCAGCAGCACCGCATTGGAAATTCTAGCCGCTGTA
>CBFHGY010000106.1:0-1804 GCA_965655465.1 Bacteroidia bacterium
TGTTCAATGATGAGTAGTTCCACAATGCCCATAAAAAATTAAGTCCTAACAATAATGCGATGGCTCCAACCATATATATCAAGTAATATTCGATGTTTCCATTTTGGATTTTGCGGTTCAATCGACCTACAAATCTCAGAATGGGATGTACACTAAATGTAATGCCATATAATAACAAAGTATCAAACAAAGCAAATAAAATATCTCCCAAAAATTCTATGGGTCTAACGATTGCTTTGTGGTAAAACTCATCGAAATAGAATTTGTTCTTTAATACATTTCCTAAACCTGAATTAGGAACTTCAGGTGTTAATCCTTTTGAAATGTAGCGTCCTCGACTGTAAATAAATCCGAATAGAAAAACAGCAATTGCAACCGATATCAGTCCAATTTCAGTGCTCATTTCCACATGAATAGGGTTCTCAAATATAAGGAAAGACGGATTCAACCAATTTAAAAGAGCACCACCCGAATGCATTAAATAATGAGGTAGGTTTAATAAACCTCCGAAAATACTTAAAACTGCCAACAAAATTAAGGGCAAAGTCATTTTCCAATTGGACTCATGCACATCATTAATGCTGTAGTCGGTACCTCTAAAAGTTCCATGGAAGGTTAAAAACAACAATCGGAACATATATGTTGCCGTTAACAATGCTGCAAATACCAAAATAACATATGCAATTAGGTTGTGATGAAAAACTTGGGCTAAAATCTCGTCTTTAGAAAAGAATCCGCTCAATAATGGGAAACCTGAAATTGCCAAAGTTCCAATTAAAAAGGTGAAATAAGTAATGGGCATTTTTGATTTGAGTCCACCCATATCTGTAATGTCTTGACGCTCATGAACGCCGTGAATAACACTTCCAGCACCTAAGAAAAGTAATGCTTTGAAAAATGCATGAGTGGTAACATGAAATAAAGCTGTTGTATAGGCTCCAACTCCAAGTGCCACAAACATAAAGCCTAGTTGACTTACTGTGGAATAGGCCAAAACCTTTTTGATATCATTTTGTCTTAATCCGATTAATGCACCAATAAATGCGGTAGCTAATCCTATCCAAAGTATCAATTCTTGAGCCATTGGTGCTAACGCATAAATAGCCTGGCATCGAATAACTAAGTAGATTCCCGCAGTAACCATAGTAGCCGCGTGGATAAGAGCCGAAACCGGAGTCGGTCCTGCCATTGCATCTGGAAGCCATGTAAATAAAGGAATCTGTGCACTTTTACCCATGGCACCCACAAACAATAGAATTCCGATACTGGTTAAAAGTACCGTTCCTCCATTACCTTGAGCAATTGCCGGAAGTACATCGGCATATTCTAAGGATCCGTAATTCTTGATGATAAGAAACATGCCTAACAACAAGCCCAAGTCTCCTATCCTATTCATTACAAATGCCTTACGTGCTGCATGGCCATAACTTGGATTATGATACCAAAATCCAATCAATAAATACGAACAAAGTCCAACACCTTCCCATCCAAAGAACATCATTAAGAAGTTAGCGCCTAAAACAAGCAATAACATGTTAAAAATGAAAAAATTCAGATATGCAAAAAATTTGGCTGGATTTTTATCATGATCCATGTATGAAATGGAATACAGGTGAATTAAAGTACCTATTCCGGTAATGATTAATGTCATCCAAATCGATAAACGATCCATTGCAAATGACGCTCTAAACAGAAGCCCGTCTATATTTAAAAAAGTATACGCATCCCATTTGACACTATTTGAGGCATCTGCTGCTATGTGATTTAATTGTCCTAAGGTAATTAAGAATGACAATAAAACCAT
>CBFHGY010000106.1:1814-5988 GCA_965655465.1 Bacteroidia bacterium
TACTTCCCAAAATTCCGTTTACGGCAAACCCCAACAGCGGGAATAACAATATCAATGCTATAGGATTCATGAGTCTTTTAATTGGTCTAAGAAACTGACATCAGTTTTACGCGTATTGCGATAAACCATTACAATTATTGCTAAGCCAACAGCTGCTTCTGCCGCGGCCACTACCATAATAAAGAACACAAACATCTGTCCGTTTGCTTGCATATCCCCCATATATTCGGTGAAGGCAGCCAAAAGTAGATTAACAGCATTAAGCATTAGCTCAATACACATTAATAAAATGATGGCATTCCGTCTAAACAGCACTCCAAACAATCCTATGCTAAATAGAACTGTACTCAGATAGATGTAATGACTGATTTCTAGTGAATGAAAAATACTTAACATTTATTACAGGGTTTCCTCAGACTTAATAATTTCATTTTTATCGCGTTTTCCCAATAAAACTGCGCCTACCATAGCGGATACAAATAATATACCCGTTAATTCAAAAGGTACAAGGTATTCAGTCATTAGTACTCGGCCCAAATTTTTAACTAAACCAATTCCTTCGGCATTTGCTTTCATGACAGCAATACCTGAAGTTTGAAAAGCTGCAGTTACCACTAACAAGAGCAATCCAGCGGAAACAGCCGCTGCAAAACCCCATAAATTGGATTTTATAGGTTCAGACTCTTTATTTAAATTTAGTAACATCAGTACAAACAGGAATAGGACCATAATTGCACCGGCATAAACCATAAGGTTCACAATCGCTAAAAACTGTGCATTCAACAGAACATAATGCGCAGAAATCGTAAAAAACGTTAAAATCAACGCTAACACACTGTGCACGGGATTTTTACTTGTCACTACATATAAGGCTCCCAATATAGTAAGGAACGATAAAATGAGGAAGGGCAAGGGTAAATTGCTAAATACGTCCATTGTTATGCTTGATAATCCCAAACTTGTCTTTTTGACACATCGATTCTTTCATCAATCTTTTCCACTAATTTGTCTTTTCCATATATAAATTCACCGCGGCCAAATTCTGCATCCACGATACGGTCGGTTAAGAAAATTGCTTCTTTAGGACAGGCTTCTTCACAAAGTCCACAAAAAATACACCTTAACATATTGATTTCATAAGTTTTAGCATATTTTTCTTCCCGGTAAAGATTTTCTTCTCCCTTTTCACGTTCGGCGGCTACCATTGTTATGGCTTCTGCGGGACATGAAACGGCGCATAAACCGCAAGCGGTGCAACGTTCACGACCTTCATCATCCCGTTTTAGAACGTGTTGACCTCTATAAATAGGAGCAACCGGACGCTTTACCTCTGGGTAGGATACGGTATTTTTCTTTTTAAAAAAGTGCTTTAGGGTAATCCACATTCCACCAAAGATTGCAGGAAGGTAGATTGTTTCCATAAAAGTCATTTTTTTATCTACGACTTTCGAGGATCGTTTGGTAAGTGGTTCCATACTTCTTAAGTCTTAATTTTTATTTTGGAATTAGGGAAAACGGGGCAAATATAGATAAGAAAATTACTTCAAATGTTTAGACTTGATTTTATATTTCTTGTCTAAAGCCTTTTCTTTTTCAAATTTGCTCTTCAATTTACAAATATCATTGACAGGAATCATTTCAGAATACGTTCCATCTGTATACTTGAAAACAAAATAAGGATTTTCTAAAGTCTTGTATCGAAGTTGGAATCCTTTTGAAGTTGGCAAACCTGGAATTATTATAATGGGTGATTCTTGTACTGCATAGATTTCCTCGATAGTACCTGTATTATCCTTAATAATCGTTGTTTTTGTCTTGCTTTCGGGAGATGCTAATAGAATCATGCCCTCTGGGTCTTTTTTAGTCGGACAATTGGCTTTCACCATAAATTTGACCGCATCTTTTTTAACGGTACGTTTGCGCACATCTTTAATACGATCTTTGGTTTTATCTGCATTGTTATTTTTCAGATTTTTCACCAATACCTTAATTCTGGAGCGGTTATAGGCATCGAAATCCATGGGATCAATGGTAATTTCAATGGGATTTGTTAAACAGGTATCTACACTAAAAGATATATCCAAGGCCCCAAGCCAAGTCATTCCTTGATCTCGGCGGTATATTTTTGGAATGTTCTCGTTGGTTATCAAACCCATTACATCTCCGATTTTATTTACTTTAACACCAAAGCTTCCATTTTTACTCGCTTTCGAAAGCAACTTATAATCGCATTTGTTGATTTTGATAGACATTGAAGGATTTACTTGTATGGTAGTATCTTCATTGCACAAATCAACTTTTGCGGTTACTGGCTTAGGAGCTTCAACGGGCTTTTCAATAATGGTAACT
This sequence comes from Bacteroidia bacterium, assembly GCA_965655465.1. Taxonomy (GTDB): domain Bacteria; phylum Bacteroidota; class Bacteroidia; order NS11-12g; family UBA955; genus VMCP01. The sequence goes on from CBFHGY010000106.1 coordinate 4,164, forward strand.
TCAACACGACGGTTTCTAGATGCCTTATCTTTGTTGGTTTCATTTTCACGTGGTTTAGATCTGCCGTAATAACGCATAATCATAAAACTGTCTGAAATGCCCAAGTTTGCGAGTGCATCATACACTTCATCAACGCGGTCTCTGGATAATTCCATGTTGTATTCATCATTTCCGGTACTATCGGTATGACCCGTTAAAACCAATCTGTATTCAGGGATTTTTTTGAGTGTACCTACAAGTTCTTCCAATTTAGCTTGCTCCTGTGGAACAATTTCGGATTTATTTACCTTAAAATAGACTTGTACAGCAGGTGAAAGCTCACGAGGCTCTTTGATTGCAGGGCCGCCTTTCTTTTGGGCTAAACTAGAGCTTGTTACAAAGAAAGCCCCTATAATAACTAGTATGTGTTTCATATTAGGTTTTAGACCTTGCGAAAATAAGGGAATTATTCAGCCCTACCAATGTCGGTGTGAATTATTTACTCCCAAATTCTACCATAATTATTGATGCTCTATGTTAAGCTTCTTATATTTGTTGAAATCCGTACCCAAAAAATATGAACACACTAAAATCTATCCTATTTTCATGTCTATTGATAATGAGCTCTTTAGTGCATACACAAATTGCAAAAAATCAAAATATTTCACTTCATGTAAATGCACAAGAAGATGGTTTTGTTTTAACTTGGCCTGAAAATATTCAACGCACCGGTCAATATGCAATTGGATATCGGAACTTAGAAATCCCCAATTCTACTTTTCAAACTGCTGGTGGCAATATTCAAGGCCCGGCGACTAGCTTAGTGTATAAAACCAATTTAAGTCATATTGAATTTGTAGTTCAATATATCAATCCTCAAAATCAACTAGAAGCTTTGGGATATATAAGTGCTGGAAATGCACATAAAGCCCCATTTTTTAAAGGTCGAACTATCTTGTTAATTGACAGTTTGGTTTCTGTTGAAGCGAAGTCACAAATCGACACCCTAAAAAAAGACTTATTGGCGTCTGGATGGTTCTTTGATGAAGTAATCGCTCGGCGAAGCGATAAACCTGAGGCCATCAAATCTCTAATAGAAGCCATTCTTAAAGCTCAGATTTTTGAAACGAATACCTTATATATAATAGGTCATGTACCCGTGCCCTATTCTGGATATTTTTCATCTACTGGAACCCGTCCTCCCCCGGATGGGCATGTTGAAGGCTCTGGAAATCATACAGGGGCATGGCCTGCAGATGTGTTTTATGGGGACTTTGAAGGAATTTGGGAAGATATACTTGTGTTATGTACAACCGGAAATCAAACACGCCATCACAATATTGGTGGAGATGGCAAATTTGACCCATCAGAAATACCAGGTCGTGTTACACTAGACATTGGACGTGTAGATTTCTTCGATATGCCAGCGTTTTCCGAATCAGAAATTGAATTAACCAAAGCTTATTTAGATCGCGCCCACAAATGGAAAATGGCGGAGATTCCTTTTGTAAAAAGAGCTTTAATAGACAATAATTTTGGAACCCTTAATTTGGCTTCAACGGGTTATCATAATTTTTCGTGCTTTTTATCAACTGATAGTATTTTCGATGACCGTGATTATTTCACTGCTCAAAACCAAGGTAATTACTTGTGGAGTTATGGTTGTGGAGCGGGATCTTACACTAGTTGTAATGGTATCGGAAATACGAGTAATTTTGTAAGCAGCAAGGGTACATTTAACAATATTTTTACCATTTTAGCGGGCAGTTATTTTGGAGATTGGGATTCAAAAAACAACCTATTAAGGGCATCGCTTGCAACAGGATCTTTGGCTACATTTTGGGGG
>CBFHGY010000107.1:0-5910 GCA_965655465.1 Bacteroidia bacterium
TGGCTTGGCCATACCCAAATCAAATTCCAAAAGAGTATATGCCATCATTGAGGCGAAAAAATCAGGATTTTACCGCAGTAACGACGGTGGAGAACATTGGCAGTTTGTAACCGATCATCAAAATGCGGGTAACAGACCCTTTTATTACCACGATATTTATGCACATCCCGAAGTTGAAGATCGGGTTTATTCTATTTGGTCCCAAGTAAGCTACAGCCGAGATGCCGGCGAACATTGGGATATACTGGCCAATTGGGGAACCATACATCCTGACCATCACGCCTTTTTAATTCATCCAGAAGATCCAGATTATATCATTAATGGAAACGACGGGGGTATTGCCATTTCGTACGACGGCGGTAAAACCTGGCGATTTGCAGAGAATATTCCCGTTGGACAATTTTATCACATAGATATCGATAATCAAGTTCCGTATAACGTTTACGGCGGTTTGCAAGACAATGGCAGTTGGATAGGACCCGCATTTCATTGGAAAAACGGACCCATTAAAAACCACGAATGGCAAGAAGTTTTGTTTGGCGATGGTTTTGACGTGGCTCCAATACCCAACAAACCTGGGGAAGGCTATGCCATGTGGCAGGGGGGTAATGTATACCATTACAATGTGAATACCCACCAAAACGAACCCATAAAACCGCAACATCCCGAAGGAAAACATCTGCGTTTTAATTGGAATGCCGGCATGTCCGTAGACCCCCATAATCCAAATGGCTTGTATTTTGGTAGTCAATTTTTACATCATTCTACCGATAACGGAAAGAGTTGGAAGATTATCAGCCCTGATTTAACCACAAACGATTCAAGTAAGTTGAAACAAGCACAAAGCGGTGGTTTAACCATTGATGCTACCGGCGCGGAGAATTACTGCAGCATTATTAGCATTGGTTTAGCGAGTAAAGTGAAAGATATCATTTGGATTGGCACCGACGATGGCAACATTCAACGAACCACAAATGGAGGAAAAGACTGGGAACTGGTTTCCAAAAACATAAAGGGCTTACCCACAAATGCATGGATTCCCTACCTATGGGTTTCTGCTGATGGTTCAGAATGTTGGGCCGTTGCCAATAATTACCGCCAAAACGATTGGAAATCTTATGTATTTGTAAGCACCGATGGCGGTAAAAATTGGAAGAATACCACAGAAAATGATAATATCCAATTTGAAGGTATCCACCAAGAAATGGGTTATGTTCGGTGTGTACTTCCAAGTCCTAACGATAAAAGCTTGGTATTTTTAGGAAGCGATCGTGGTTTATGGGTGAGTTTCAATCGCGGTCAAAAATGGTATAAATGGACACAGGGATTCCCTTCAGTTCCCGTATCCGATTTGAAAATCAACTTAGAATTTCAAGATTTAGTTGTTGGAACTTTTGGACGTGGCGCATGGGTTTTTGATGATATCCGCCCTTTATATAAACTCTGCCATCCGATCTCTGATCTTAAAATTCCTTTAGAAATTGAACATACCACTAAGGGATATCTGGCTAACTTTATGAGCAATTCGGGCCAACACTATCAAACCGCAGACTTATTCGGGGCGCCCAACAAAAACACGGATGTGCGTATTCATATGTTTATTGACTCACATTTGATTTCGCCAAAGAATAAAATCAAACTCGTAGGTGAGATATACGATAGCAACAATAAGCGAATCCGCAAACACCATTTTACTTTGGATACGGCGGGCTACCATGTTATCAATTGGCGCATGATTCGAGATGGCATTCGCTTTCCTTCACATGGTAACACCCAAAAGGATAGTACCTTACCTGTTGGAATGAAGGTTACTCCTGGAACCTATAAAATAGTAATACGTAATGAAGGCGATACATTAAAGTTCAGTAGCACGGCTGCATGTGATGTTATTAGCTCAAACCAAACAGAATGGGACAATAACGCCTACCTTGAAAAATTGAAATACGATTCCATTCTTAATATATCTATAAGCAGAGCCTATTGGGCTTTCGAATCCTTAAAAAACGCTCAAGAAAACCTCAAAACCATTGAAAACTTACACTTCAATACAGACGGCATTAAAAAGGAAACACTGGGAGAGGCAAAGCCGTTATTAAAAGAAATAGAAGCGTTAAAATTGCGATTTATGCTACCTGAAGGTTATCGTTACTATGAAGAAAGTACCGTACGTTTGAATGATGTTTTGTACGACGCGCACGGGCTTTTACATGGATCAGATAAAGTTACTGCAAATTGTAAAGTCGCCATCTCGAATGCGCAAAGAGCCAGTTCGAAACTGTGCGATGAAATAGATCTTTTCCTGAATAAAAAGTGCAATCCTTTTATTGAGAAGGTAGCTTCGTACCCTAGTGAAATACGTTGGGTAAAGCCGGTAAAATAAAAAAGCTCCTGCGAAAAACAGGAGCCTAATATAAATTACATTGTAAATTCCTTTAATAGTCTTTGGGGGTAAATATATTTTTACCCTCAATCCACTCGTTGAAACCTTTTTCTCCCATTTGCTTTTTTATCTTCGCAGAATTCACAGCAGTGCCTTCCACAGAATAACCAGAAACGAATGGATAGTTCACAAATCGAACTACACCGTCAATTAGAAGATCATATTCGGGACCTGCATTTTGAAGCGCTTTATCCATAGCATCTTTAATAGATACACCAAGTCCTAAAAATCCAATACTAGTCCCTTTTACAGACACTCCCACTGACTTGTCAATTTGCAGGCTGTGATTCTTCGAACTAATAACGGTAAAATCTACCAATCGGGTAGAACAACTGCCCATAAACACAACGGTCATAAGGGCCAATAATAGATTTAGTTTTATTTTTTTCATGATTTTATTTTCCAATTGTATAATTGATTCCTCCACTAATAATACCTAATGCGCCCACACCCAATTGTAGATCCACTCCAAGTGGACTTCCAGGAATGAAGGTCCCTTTATAACCAAGAATGGTTAAATGCGAAGCATTGTCTGAGACTTTATAGGGATAAATTTCTGGGTCAGTTACTAATATATAATCTGGATATTCTGTTTCTTCTTTTGAAAACTTCAACCCATAATGAATTGCTGAATATAACACACCACCGAACGATTCCGCATTATACCAACCTAAGGCATATTTGGCCGTTAATTGGTGCGCAGAATACGTGTGCTGATACAATCGAAGATAATCGTCTAAACCCGCACCACTTTTCGCGCTTACATAACTGTAAGTGACGCCAAATATATAATTGTCTTTTAAATGCGTCTCAACATTCAAATATATCGGACCCATAGAAGACGGTTGATATTCCCCTTGTAAACCATCAAAATTATTATAGGTTGAAATCAATAGGGCGTCTGTACTCAATCCCCCTATTCCAAATCCAAAAGTTGTATTACTCTTCACATAAGCACGCTCCCACTTTTGCGCATTTGTCGTTGCTATCAAACTAATAAATAAAATAAACGCAATAGAAAGTTTTTTAAATTTCATTTCCCAAAACTAATATTGCTATCTATGAAAGTCCGCTACTCCAAATGACGATTTATCCTAATTTAGGCTCATTTGATACTTTTAAGGTATATTTGCCACTATGAAGACCACCAATAAAGAAGAGCTCATAAAAACTACTATTGGTAATATCAAAAAATTTAGAGAATTAAAAGATATAACCCGTGAACAAATGGCTGCTGATTTAGACCTTAGTGTTTCAGGCTATGCGAAACTTGAACGTGGTGAAATTGAATTAACTTTGAATCGCTTAGCAGACATAGCATCCGTTTTAGATATAGAAATTTCACAACTTCTAAGCATTAATTTGCAAAACGTTTTTAATATTTCCAACTCCCAAGGGGTTCAAGGCTACGATACAAATGGTTGCTTTTACTTCCAACAAAAAGATGATTATCGTGAAAAGTATATCGGCATGCTTGAACAAGAAATTGAAAGACTTAAAAACACATAAGCCTAATTAAATTAAGGGTCAACATTTTATTTGGGTAATGTTTTTATCTTCGTGAAATGAGAATTTTTACAAGCTTTGCATTTTTACTATTATACATCACCAAAACTACTAACGCTCAAAGTGCCCTATATCCAAGCACTGGAACCTTATTTGATGATAAATTGCATGATATTAACATCCTTATTCCTGAGAATGATTTTATAGCGCTTGAACATCCAGATAGCCTGTGGAACAACAAGCGCTATCCCATAACATTCATTTTCGATGGTAAAGACACGGTAAAACAAGCCACCATGCGACTCAAAGGGAACACCTCTAGGGGCTCTGCTAAAAAGTCATACCGCATTGACTTCGACAAGATCATTGACAAACAAACCTATCAAGATTTGGAGACCATTTACCTTCACGGTAATCATAACGACGCCTCAATGATTCGGGAATACCTTTCCGCGTATGTAATGAAACAAATGGGGGTACCTCATGCCCGAATCAATCATGTTAAACTTTATATAAACGGCACTTACCTCGGTGTTCGAGGTTTGGTAGAATATATCGATAAAGATTTCCTAAAAACTCGCTTTGGAAGCAATAAGGGGAATAATTATAAGTGCACCTGGCCTGCAGATTTAGCCTGGTTAGGCAGCTCTGAACAAAGTTATAAAGATGTGATCAACCCCTCACCGGAAAGAGAGCGTGCTTATGATTTAAAAACAAACGAAGATGAAGACGATTACAGCCGTTTGGTTTCCCTTATTGACCTAATCAATAATCGTCAAAACGGAAGTGCCTTCTCACAGGAAATTGAAGCCATCTTTAACGTAGATGGTTACCTTAGAGCCCTCGCTGCAGAAGTTCTTATTGGACATTGGGATAACTACTACTATAACAAAAACAACTACTTCATTTACGATCACCCCACTATCGGTAAATTTACATATATCCCTTACGATATGGATAATACTTATGGCGTTCAATGGGGTGTTAACGATATCAATAAGCGTAATATCCATAATTGGGGAAATTTAAATGTAAACGCCCCGCTTACTCAGTCATTACTAGCTCAAAGTGCTTACAAAAGGCAATTTGAAGGATATATTTTCCAAGCTATTGAAATATTCTATAACGAGAAACATATGTTTCCACTTATAGATTCCTTATATATAAAATTAGAAAATGCCATTACGTTAGATCCTCAATATCGCGGCGAATTGCCATCTACTTACGGCTATACCGTTAACGATTGGAAAAACAGCATTGATAAAGGCTTGGGTGATCACAATACCTATGGCGTCAAACCTTTTATTTCAGAAAGGGTTAAAAGTGCAAAAGAGCAGTTCCTATATAATCATTCTTCAAACGCCATAACCAATCAAACATTTACTGTTTATCCCAATCCAGGGACTTCAAGTTTCACCATTAAAACCAGCACTAATGAGCCGTTGAAATTGAAAATAAAAGATGTGAACGGGACTTGTCTTAGAGAAATACAATTAAACCATTTTGAATCTTTTGATGCTTCGGAACTCAGTCCCGGGATTTACTTTATTAGCAACGATTTGAATCTTGTCTTAAAATGGGTAAAATCCTTTTAATTCAAGCAACCAATATACATTTCGGATATAACAATTTGAGATTGGGGGAAATATTTCCGAATCGAAATCAACCTTTTCACAGCTTCCTTTTTATCTAGATAAAGGCCTGCAATTATAGCCATAGTAAGGTCGTTATTGGGAATTTCATCAACATAAGGATGAAGCATTTCAAGACTGAGATCTTCTCCTTTGTACCTTCTCTCTACATACGAACCCGAATACATTTCATTTAATGAATCTATTGGCATAATCAAACCTTCCTTTGGGTCATAAATAAATTGATCACCAGCTTTGGGAATTTTGGTCAATAATTGTAGTCGTTCCATCCGGCTTGAAATGGTATCATAGTTAGATGCCGTATCAGCAATA
>CBFHGY010000108.1:0-244 GCA_965655465.1 Bacteroidia bacterium
GAAACGATTGCCAATCAAGGCATTCCCGAATATGAATTGCCCGAAGGTTTTAATGCAACCTTGCGTTCCTATCAAAAACAAGGTTATGATTGGTTGCGATTTATATTAGAAAATGGATTAGGCGCTTTACTAGCAGACGATATGGGTTTGGGTAAAACCATTCAAACTCTTGCCGTTATTCAGCATACCCATTTAGAGTTTAAAAACGGTCCACATGCCCATAAACGGCCATCAAAAGAACAAC
>CBFHGY010000108.1:254-5856 GCA_965655465.1 Bacteroidia bacterium
CTTCAAAACTGGGCTGAAAATCCACATCATGACGATACATTCTGGATTGGACCTTCAATCGTAGTTTGTCCCAAATCCCTGTTGTATAACTGGAAATCAGAAGCGACAAAATTCGCACCGGAATTAAATGTGTGCATTTATAATGGGTTAAATCGCCATAAATTGATACAAGATTTTTCCGAAATCGATTTACTTATAATGAGTTATGGGACTTTGCGCAACGACACTGAAATTTTAAGAAAATTTGAGTTTCATCTGATGATTCTCGATGAAAGTCAGGCTATCAAAAACCCTTCGTCTCTAACCGCGAGAAATTTATTAACGATTCCTGCGAAAAAACGGATTGCTTTAACAGGAACACCCATTGAGAATACCTTGGCGGATGTATGGAGTCAAATGAACTTCTTGAATCCAGGATTATTAGGCAGCTTTACCTATTTTGAGAAGAATTTCATTAAGCCCATTGAAAAATCCGGAAACGAACGCAAAACTTTGGAATTAAAGCGTTTCATAGATCCTTTTGTTTTGAGAAGAACAAAAGGTCAGGTAATGCAAGACCTTCCTCCCAAAGTGGAGAAAATTCATTATTGTGAAATGAATGAAGAGCAGGAAGAGGTATATGAAAAAGTAAAAAGTCAGTATCGCAATGAGATTTTAAGCCATGTTAATCAAGTGGGAATTAATAAATCTCGCTTAAAAATTTTTAATGGCTTAATGCATTTGCGACAATTGGCCTTAAATCCTATTCTAAAAGAAAATGATTACACCGGAGGCAGTGGAAAAGACGAAGAAATCATTCATATGCTTTTACGCGCAATAGAAAATGGACATAAAATTTTACTATTTTCACAGTTTGTTGGGTATTTGAAAAATATTGTAGAAATACTAAAAGAACAAAATGTAACGTATTGTTATTTAGATGGTTCTATGGATGAAAAAGATCGTGCAGAGCAAATTGATCTATTCCAAGAACGCGATGACATCAAAGTCTTTTTATTGAGTTTAAGAGCAGGTAATAGTGGATTAAATCTTACAGCTGCAGATTATGTTTTTCTTGCAGACCCTTGGTGGAATCCTTTCACCATGAAACAAGCAGAAGATAGAGCCCATAGAATTGGTCAGAATCGTACGGTTATGAGCTATAAATTCATCACTAAAAATACCATAGAAGAGAAAATATTGGCACTTCAACAACGTAAAACCAAATTAGCCGAAAGTATCATTCCAGATGAAGATACTTTGCTCAATAATTTGGATGTGCATGAGTTGGAAGAATTATTAAGCTAACGGTTCTATGGATTTTCCGGAAGATTCACAATGGAATTTGGGTGTTTTCAAAGGAAATCTTTTAGAGGAATTGCATAATATTACTAGCTTTATAGAGAAAAGGCGATTGTTAGGTATCCAAGTATTCCCACCCGAAAACCTGATATTTGAAGCTTGGAAATGCACCAATCCATGTTCCATTAAAGTAGTAATATTGGGACAGGATCCGTATCACCGCCCCGGACAAGCTAATGGGCTTGCCTTTTCAGTAAATAGAGATGTGAATATCCCACCATCCTTGAAGAATATCTTTGCGGAAATTCGACGTGAATATCCCGATTCGGTGCATCTACATGGCGATTTGCATGCGTGGGCGGAGCAAGGCGTATTTCTCATGAATACGTTATTAAGTGTAGAAGAAGGTTTGCCACTTTCACACAATTATAAAGCTTGGGAATTATTAAGTTGCGAAACGATTAAATACTTGAATTTGCAAAAAAATCCCATTGTTTTTATGCTTTGGGGAGCTAAAGCACAAGGATATGAATCCCTAATTAATTCAGAAAAACATTTGATTTTAAAGTCATCACATCCAAGTCCACTTTCGGTTTATCGGGGTTTTTCCGGCTGCGGGCATTTTAAAGCGGCCAATAGATTCTTAAAGGAACAAAATAATAAAGAAATTGATTGGAGCATCCGTTAAGGAATGTATACACTCTAAATCACTGTGAATATGTGTCGGAATTCAGATTGATGTAGTTTCGTACCTTTGTTTTGTGGAATTTCCTATAAAAATCGAGCACGCTACCTTGTATCAAGGGAGAATACCCATTTTAAGGGATGTAGATCTAAATGTACATCCAGGAGAATTTGTTTTTCTTGTGGGTAGAACGGGTTCGGGTAAATCCACACTGTTAAAAACACTTTATGGAGAAATCCCCCTTATTGAAGGCACCGCCGAAGTAAGTGGTTTCCAACTAAATGGTCTCAAAGAGTCAAAGATTCCCTATCTCAGACGCCAATTGGGTATTGTATTTCAAGACTTTCAATTGTTAAGCGATCGTTCCGCCTTAGATAATTTATTATTCGTGCTTAGAGCTACTGGTTGGAAAAAACGAGACGTTATGCTCAGTCGTTGTAACGAAGTATTGGGGTTTGTGGGATTAGAAAATAAAGGATATAAATTCCCTTCTGAATTAAGTGGGGGGGAACAACAGCGTTTGGTTATTGCGAGAGCTTTGCTCAACAATCCCAAATTAGTACTTGCAGATGAACCTACGGGCAGCTTAGATCCAAGAGTAAGTGATGAAGTTATGGAGCTTTTGCAAAAAATATGTGCAGAAGGAACCTCTATCTTAATGGCAACCCATGATTATCGATTGATTCAAAAATTTGGTGGGAGCATTTACGAAGTTAAGGATCAAAAGTTGACGCTTTTGCCGGATGTAACCTACTTAAATTGGTAAATGAAGGTTTTTACCTTCGTTAGTTTTTTTAAGGGTAAGTGAGGATTATCGCTTTTGGGCGATAAAGTTATTTCATTTGCATAAGATCTTTTACTTAAATGATTCATCGCTAAAAATCGATTAAACAAACCGACTTTTATAAATCAATAATTTGGGCTCGGCCTGTTCGAAATGCGATATAATTCTAATACCCCAGATATACCAGTATCTCTATAGAGTCGGGTAAATTTCAAATTTCTTAGATTCGTTGGAAGGGTGTCTTCGAACTGCATTTTTGAACGATTTAATCTTCCATGGCTAAATTTCAATAAATATGTATTTGCCTTTAATGAATCTTGGTGATATTCCACATAGCACAATCTATTTAACGAAGAAATCGTATCTAGGAATTCATCGCTTCGCATCGAATCCAATAAATATCGGTATTCATAGGCGTTCTGAAGTTGGGCCGCATTGCTTGTAAATACCTGGGTTTTAAGGTTTGATATGCCTTCTTTTGAAATGTCTTGTTCGATGATTTTAGAACTAATATTCATTTTATCCAACAATCGATTTGGATGCGTTTTTGACATAGGCAATACCCATTGCCCCATATTCCAAACCAATAATCCGATAGAAAGTAATAAACTTGGTTTAAGCAAATTTCCATTCCGCAGGGATAACAGGAATAAAAAGGGGAATAGTACCATGAATTCAATATTACCAACTGAATACCACGCAAAAAAAGCTTGAAGTCCGAGGGCGATAAGATACGATTTGTACCAATCGCTTTTATTATATCGAAATTTGATTTCTCTAAGGAAATAAACCAATCCGATACAGATGAAAATAATATTTAAAATTGCAATTCCCGAAAAATAAGGATTCCATAAGTTCCAAAACAACATGATATCGCCATGAATTTGGAAAAATAAACGCACCAAATTGATGCCGAAAAATACGGAGTTTGAAAAATCAGGTATTGTTTGCACCAAACCCGCTTCAACATCTTGAAAAAGCAATTGCGAAAGCGAGGTTTGTGTTGCCAAGCCCAATACTGAATAGGTTAAAACTGGAATAAATAATCCTACAAACAAGGGGTAATACGCATTCAGTCTTTTGAAATCTCGAGGAAAAAGCAGACCCAGGAGCCAAAAAATATGAATTTGATGAAATAAGGTTGCGATCCCAAGCCAAATTGCAGCCGAGAAAACTTTGTTTTTTTCAAAAGCAAATGATCCAATTAAAGAGAATAGGATGGGATAAAAATACACCTCGTTCTCACCCGTGTACTTCATAAAAGCGAAGCCCGAAATCAAGAACAACAAGGCAAGATTTACAGTAACCCAAGACCAATGACGCATTTCTAAGATTCTTTTCAGGACATAAACAGCTCCCAAAGCACTTATAAAATGAAGAAGTATAAATAATTCTAGTGGATTTTTGAATAGGTTTAAGGGTTGTAGAATGATCCAAATGTCTTGTATTACATATTTATGCATCAGGTGATGCGCATTCCAAAGGTTCCCTTTAATGATTTCACAGGCATATCCATAGCTGTCGCCCGTTAACTCAACAGGAGGAAAAAGCAAACGCAATACCACATAAAGCCCTAGTATAAACCAAAAGAGTCCTTTTTTTATCACAGCTTCACAAATATACAAATTGAAACGCGGTAAAATAAAGGGTGTGTTTATCTTTGTAAACTTGGAGGCGCTAAAACATAAAATTTTCAGTCAATTATCAGAAACGGCAAGCACCTTGTCGGTACCTGCTTTTGTAGTTGGAGGCTATGTTCGAGATTTGTTGTTAAATATTCCTAGCAAGGATTTAGATGTAGTCGTATTAGGTTCTGGTATTGAATTTGCAGAAAAATTTTATAAGGAATTTGGAAATGCAGATACGCATTTAAGTGTTTTTAAAAATTTTGGTACGGCTCAAATAAAAAACAGCGATTTTATTCTTGAAATTATTGGAGCGCGCAAAGAGAGTTATCGATTGGATTCCCGGAAACCTATTGTTGAGGACGGAAGTTTGGAAGATGACCAAAATCGACGTGATTTTAGCATCAATGCCATGTATCTTTCTCTTGGGAAATCCGATTTTGGACAATTATTAGACCCGTTTAATGGGGTTCAAGATTTGCACAATAAAATCATCAGAACACCCCAGGATCCAGATATAACCTTTTCAGACGATCCTTTAAGAATGTTAAGGGCAATTAGATTTTCGGCACGTTTAGGATTTGAAATTGAAGCTGAAACGTGGGAAGGTATTAAACGAAATGCCCATCGAATCGATATTGTATCCCAAGAACGGATTACCGATGAGTTGAACGGGATGATTTTAGGTAAAAAACCCTCGAAAGCATTCTATTTGTTATATGAATCTGGACTTTTGGAGCGGTTTTTCCCAGAATTTGTGGCGTTAAAGGGCGTAGAAACAAAAGATGGCCTGTCTCACAAGGATAATTTTCACCATACCTTGCAAGTTTTGGATCAAGCTTCAGAATTAAGTGATAATTTATGGTTGCGATGGGCGGCTATATTACATGATATTGCAAAACCTGCAACTAAAAGATTTGAACCCGGACACGGTTGGACCTTTCATGGTCACGAAGATCGCGGCGCTCGAATGGTAAAAAGTCTCTTTAGGAGGTTAAGATTGCCTTTGGATGAAAAAATGAGGTACGTTGAAAAATTAGTAGCAATGCACCTTCGACCCATCGTTATTTCTAAAGATATTGTAACCGATAGTGCGGTGAGGCGTTTGATTGTAGAAGCAGGAGATGATATCTACGATTTGCTGAAACTATGTCAGGCAGACATTACCAGTAAAAATAAACAAAAAGTGCTTAGGCACTTGGAGGGGCTTAAAAAAGTTGAGCAAAA
>CBFHGY010000109.1:0-5839 GCA_965655465.1 Bacteroidia bacterium
TGTTACAATATTTGTAAACCTGGTTGAAATTGACTAATTTTGTAACAGCTGGCAACTTACAGCTAACATTTAACAATTAATAAGTCAATTTATGGATGGTTTTGTTTTAAAAGTATACAGAGAGAAGCACAACTTTTCACAAGAATCTGTGGCTTCTTATCTAGGAAAAAAGCGGGAAATGCTAAGTTACTTTGAGAATAACAGTAGAGAGGCATCGGTTCAGATTTTAGAAAAATTAGCGGATTTGTATGGAGCAGAACTGGCTGATTTCTACGAGACAGAAATTGATGAAATTCAAACTAATGTTGCTTTTGCATTTCGCGCTAAAGAAATCAATGCAGAAGACTTAAAAGTCCTGGCACAGTTCAGGAAGGTGGTGAAGAATTACCTCAAGATGGTAGAGATAGCGGCTGAAAATGAATAATACGTATTTCTTACAAAAAGCAGCTACAGAATTTCGTATCAAGAATGGAATAGGGGCATGCGAACCTATCCGTATGAAAAGTTGGTTGCCGAAGTTGGGCGTTTTAGCGATGTTTCAAAGTATGTCTGATGATTTTTCAGGGATGGCGATAAAGCAAGGCGACTTTCGTTTTATGGTAATTAATTCAAATCATCGGATAAGCAAACAGCATTTTACCATTGCCCATGAACTATATCATTTATTTGTACAGAAGGAATTTAAATATGAAATTTCCAACGCTGGGCGATTTGACAAAAAAGACAAAATTGAGTTTGAGGCCGATTGGTTTGCTGCTTTTTTGCTGATGCCGGAAGAGTGTTTATTATCGTTAATTCCAAAATCAGAATTGATAAAGAATAAAATTTCTCTTACGACTATTGTGCAAATCGAACAATATTTCGCTTGTAGCAGACATGCGTTATTAATTCGTTTAGAAGCAATGGGTTTGATTGATTTGCCCAAATACGCTTCCTATAAAAAGGGAGTGAAGTATAGCGCGGCACTTTTGGGTTACGACACAAGTCTTTACGAGCCAGGAAATCAGGGATTGGTCATTGGCGATTATGGCGCAAGGGCCAAAGGACTGTTTGATCGGGAATTAATTTCCGAGTCCCATTTTATTAGTCTGATGAACGACATTGGAAAAGATTTGGAAAATTTAGAGCGTGACTATGAACAAGAAGAATGAACCCGAAATATTATTGGATTCTGATGTTGTTCGACACTTTCTAAATGGGAATCGCATTCATCAACTTTCTGCAATTTTCCCTGGTCGTTTTGTGATTTTAGACAAGGTGAAAAATGAATTATGTAGGAGTAAGAGTTTGGTTACACCGGTTACCAATTTTTTATTCATGTTTAAAATTCCAATTATAGAGTTTCCAAATCGAGGCGAAATAATTAAGGAATATGCAAGATTATTAAAAAAATTCGGATAAGGAGAAAGTGCGTGTATGGCTGTAGCAAGGTTTGAAAACAAGTACATTGCAAGCAGTAATTTAAAGGATATAAAATCTTATTGTGTGGAACACGAAATAGTGTATTATACAACCATGGATATTTTATTAGAAGGGTTAAATCAAGGAATTTTATCAGAAGAAGAATGCGATCAATTCATTTTTGATGTAAAATCAAAAGGCAGCAAGCTACCGTGTGATACAATTCGGGAATATTTGCGAAGAAATAAAGGGTGATTTGGCTGTAATAAGATAATTCTCAATAATTATGAATGGGTTAAAATAAGTACAAGAAAAGAATGGATAATTGTCAATTGTTAATTGTCAATTGGGAATTATGAATTGTGTGGGATTGATATGTGTATGTTTATGGCGGAGCGCTTATGAAGATTATTCCCGCATTTTGAAAGTTTGACTTTAGATTTACGGGGATTAATCGATTTATTCCCGCATTTTTAAAATAATTTGTTATTTTTTTCTGAATTGAATTTTAACCCTTGTAGATCCCTCGCTCATATATATAGTAGCTCCTATTTCTTTGGGATATCCGCTAACAAACGATACGATGGTGGTTTCTATTGGCGAATTGATGGAAGTGTTGGAATCTAAAGTATAGGGGAGCAGCGCATACATTGGGTGAATTTTTAGGGGAAATCAAAGTCGGGTTCGTTTTTAGGTTTGTGCTTTAGACGTAGGAATCTTACATTTGTCTATGCATAAAAATCGTGCCGAAAGATTGCAGTTTGTTGCGCAATATTTCAAAGACAACCATTCGCCCACCTTTATTGAACTGCAAAACCTGATAGCTCAAAAATTCAGTCCAATTAAAGAGCGAATGTTGCGACAGGATTTAAGCTATTTAAGAGATGAAGGAATTAATGGAATTCCCCTGAATATAAAAGAGAAAGACGGGCGTTACTACTTGGCAAAAGAACGATCATTCGACAATCGAAATTTGGGTAAATACGAAAAAGCCACGCTGCCGTTCCTTTTTGGTCTGCTTATGCCCTACCGTCATCTCGCTTCCGTCGACACCCTCATTAATACCCTGATTATTTCCCATCAATTAAATCAAGACGAAGTGAATCAAGCCAGTTTCGTCTTTGATGTAAAACAACCTGCCGTTAAGCCCAAATCTCTTAATGCACTAAACGAGTTGTTTTTGGCCATCCACGAGCAAAGCGCCATTGATTTTGTGTATAAAAAAGTAGGTATCGGTGGCGATTTACGGGAGGATAATACTACCTCGTATGTGCGTCTGTTTCCCCTGCAAATAAGACTTTATGAAGGTTTGTATTACTTGATTGGGTTGAAATTGGGCGCTGAAATTAGTGCGGCTAATCTCAGACTTTATAGGGTTGATCGAATCATCATGGGTCCTGATATTTATTTGGATGAAGAAACCGAACAGCCTATTCACTTCAATTGGGTTGAAATGAGTAAGATTACGGAGCTTGAAACCTATTACGAACACTGTATGGGGGTACTTCGAGATTACTATGTAGACCGACAACCGAAGATAATATATCGATGGTTCAGAGGATGGGCTGCGAGTTTTGTATTAGCAAGGCCCTTGCATAATTCTCAGAAAGTAATTCGGTTTTCCGAAAACAACGAGGTGCTTATAAGTTTGCTGGTATACGAAACCAAAGAATTAGAAGCGGTGTTTCTCCGTTTTGGAACAGATTCATGGGCGGATTAGTGCACCTATGCAAAATAATAATGCATGTATTGGATTTAACTTTGCATTATGAAAAACAACAATTATACCATTCGGTTTATCTATGGCGGCTCTATGATCGTATTAAATGATGCCGTTCGCTATGCGCTTAGTACGTATTTCATAAGGCGTAATTTGCGGTTAAACTCCAATTTTATTAAAGTGCAAGGGGAAACCTATTATGAAATTCCGAAGGTGATTGTTAAAGTGATGGATGAGGATGTGGCCTTAGCGGCATAAATACTAGGTTTGAGTGTGTTATCAATGGGGAGCATTTTTTAGGAATGCCCCCCTTTTTTATTTAGCTCGCGGTTTTATGTTGAGTAATGGGATTGAAACCCATAATTTGATGGTTATGTTTTTGGAACTTTTCGGTTTTACACAATTCGAAAATCCGATTTTCAAATTCAAACGCATTTAGGCCAAGCATAATATCGATATCTAATCTTTTGGTGATATTCAAAATTTCGCCAGGCGAAAAGGTATACGTATCTACAAGCTTGGTAATAACATGATCGTTTAACTCAGGCAGAAGTGATTTCCAAATAGCCGTTTGGGCGAGTTCATTGGGTTTGCCAAAATTGATTTTTACAATCCACCGGCGTTCGAACGCAGGATCCATTTGTGTTTCCAGATTTGTGGTTCCAATTAAAATTCCATCGAAGTTTTCCATTTCTTCTAACAATAAATTCTGAATGCCATTATGCATCTGATCCACTCCGTTATGTGCATTCATCCGTTTTGAAACTAATTGATCGGCCTCATTGAATAGGAGGATGGGCGTTTTTTCATGTCGTTTGCATGCCAAACGGTAATCGTCTAAAATGGTTTTTAAATTGGATTCTGATTCGCCCACCCACTTACTCAATACATCGGTTATTTGAACTTTCATAATAAAACGACCGGTTTTGCGGGCCAGTTGCAATGCAAATTCGGTTTTACCACAACCGGGATCGCCATAAAACAAGGTGCTAATTCCGGTAGTTTTATTTTTTGACCGTTTTTGGTATTGCTCAAAATTAATCCCTGTTAATAATCGTTCTATTTTGCTCAATTCACATTCAAAGTTTTCATTAAAAAATAGATCTACGGGTTTTATTTCAGTTGGATCCATTAAGGGTAACTGTGAAACGATATTTTTGGATCGAATTACGTCTAAGATTTTAGGATCTACGCTTCCAAAGAAAAAATCGAACCCCTCGTCTGTCAAAACAAGTTTTGGATTGCCGTCTTTTAAACCGCCACCTATCAATTCGATGTAGCCTTTTTTTATGGGATCCCAGTCGCCTTTTTGAAGATCCAGTTTAAAGGAAGATTTGGGAATTAAATTCCCCATGAGTTTATCTTCGGTAGATTGGTATGGGTAATATTTACTCGACAAAAAGGCATGTGAAACTACCCCTAAAAGCGTAAATAACTCAACGCTATGGAAGTAGATCAACTCCATATTAATATATTCTATTAGGCTTAAATCGTAATTATTGTTGGATATCTGCTCGTAGAAATCGCTCAGTTTATATCCAGAAATTTGGTAGGGTTCGAACAGATGGGTGTTGATTTGTTCCATCATACTTTCTATTCCTTTTGAATCTGAAAGTTGGAAGAAATCGATTTTGTCGTGATCAATGGCATTAAACGTATCCATTACGAGCATTAAGTATTTATCATCCTCATGGAATTTAACATCAATCAGTCCATCGGATATTAGCGTTTTAATTTCGCGTCGCGCTTCCACTTTGGAAATGCGAATAAAGTCGCTGATAAAATTGGCCACTTGTTTCAATTTAAGATATTCGGTTTGGGAAACGTTCTTATAGAGAACTACCAAAATAGCGGTGGCAATTTCGTTCTTTCCAATGTGCTTGGATAATTGTGTAAGAACGGGTAAAATTTGGGGTCGGGTCCATTGCAGCGAATATTGCATCAGCTCGGAATAGGCAGCGGTAAAGTGCTCGACCAA
Source organism: Bacteroidia bacterium (assembly GCA_965655465.1). Lineage (GTDB taxonomy): Bacteria > Bacteroidota > Bacteroidia > NS11-12g > UBA955 > VMCP01. The sequence goes on from CBFHGY010000109.1 coordinate 5,100, forward strand.
TGTTTTTTTAGTTTCTTTTGTTGTGGGAGATGGAGTGTTGGTGTTAGGAGGGTTAGCCATATTTTAGAATACTAAATATAATTATAACTCGCGCAGAAGTCAAGTTTTATTTTCAGAAATAGTTTCGAAATAAAATTGTTTTCGGGGGAATTATTTCTTATATTAAGTGTTATCATGTTTAATACCGAAGAATCTAAAGGCTTACTGATTTTAGATTTAGACGAGACTTTAATTCACTGCAGTTATGCGCCTATTTCAGGCAGTGAGCCTATTGCCCAGCGCGGTTTGTTTTATTTGTACGAACGTCCTTTTTTGATGGAGTTTTTAACGATACAATCCAAAAAGTATGATTTGGCAATTTGGTCGGCATCGAAAGCGGATTATGTTCGTTGGATCATCCGCAGTACCGCTTTACGCCACTTCCAATTTGAGTTTATTCATACTCGAAAACACTGCAAAGTAAAAGAGGATTCCCTGGGCAGTTTGAAATATTTCAAGGTACTTACAGCGGAGATTTTGGAATATAATAGGATTTGCTTTTTAGATGATACCCCTGCTTGTGTGGTGCCGATAGAAATTGCAGAGAAAGTGCCGGAGTATAGGGGAGAGGCAGGAGATTGTTTTTTGCGGGAATTATTGATTAATTCAGATCGATTTTAATTACCAATAGTAAACGCATCGCTGTTATCAATTTGGCTTTATATTTTTTGTAATTAGCTATTTAATATAATTCACGTAGT
>CBFHGY010000110.1:0-5816 GCA_965655465.1 Bacteroidia bacterium
CCGTCAGATTTTAGATTCTAGAGGCAATCCTACCGTTGAGGCGGAAGTTTTCACAGAAGATGGCGGTTTCGGCCGTGCGGCCGTGCCGTCGGGTGCCAGTACCGGTATTCATGAAGCGGTTGAATTGCGTGACGAAGATAACGATGTTTACATGGGTAAAGGCGTTTTGCAAGCTGTTGAGAATATCAATAATGTAATTTCTGAAGCCCTTGAGGGTATGGAAGTTGCTTCTCAAAATGAGATTGATCGTACCTTAATCGACATGGATGGAACTCCTAATAAATCAAATTTAGGTGCTAATGCCATGCTGGCCGTTTCTTTGGCTGCGGCTAGAGCCTCAGCCGACGAATTAGGAATGCCTCTTTACCGCTATATCGGAGGAACCAACGCGAATGTTTTGCCCGTTCCTATGATGAATATTTTGAACGGCGGAGCCCATGCTGATAATAAAATTGATTTCCAAGAATTTATGGTTATGCCTTTGAAAGCCGATACGTTTTCAGATGGTTTGCGTATGGGAGTCGAAATTTTTCACAATCTAAAAAAGGTTTTGAAAGATGCCGGTTACTCAACAAATGTTGGAGATGAGGGTGGTTTTGCGCCGAATATTCAAAGTAATGAGGAAGCCATCGAAATCGTATTGCGTTCTATAGAAAAAGCAGGTTATAAACCCGGAGAAGATGTGTACATCGCCATGGATGCTGCTAGCAGTGAGTTCTACGATCCGAAAACTGGATTGTATACCTTCAAAAAATCCAGCGGTAAAGTAATGAGCAGTGAGGAATTGGTTGCCTATTGGGCTGAATGGGCAAAAAAATATCCAATTGTTAGTATTGAAGACGGTCTTGCCGAAGACGATTGGAACGGTTGGGCTCAACTTACCCAACAATTGGGAGATAAAATCCAGTTGGTTGGCGACGATTTATTTGTAACCAATGTGAATCGTTTGCAACAAGGAATTGATAAAGGTATCGCGAACAGTATTTTGATTAAAGTAAATCAAATTGGGACACTTACCGAAACCTTAAATGCAATTCAAATGGCAACACGAAATAAATATACCAGCGTGATGAGTCACCGAAGCGGTGAAACTGAAGACAGTACCATCGCAGATTTAGCCGTTGCTGTAAATTGCGGGCAAATTAAAACAGGTTCGGCTTCTCGTTCTGATCGTATGGCTAAATACAATCAGCTATTGAGAATTGAAGAGGAATTAGAAGGTGACGCAATCTATGGCGCCCATTTATTTCCCTTAAAATAATGCCTTTTTAAAAGGGTTAAAATGGGAGTTTGCACACGCAGACTCCCATTTTTCATTTGCGCTTGCGTCATTTTACCTATATTTGTATTCAATTCTTCTATGGAAAATTTGTTTTTTCACCCCTCTCTTTGGCTGGCCGCGATGTGTATTTTGGCCTACCTTTTGGGATCAATTCCGAGTTCTGTCTGGATCGGTATGCGTTTTTATGGAAAGGACGTCCGCAATTTTGGTAGCGGCAATGCGGGTGCTACTAATACCTTTCGAGTACTTGGCAAAACAGCCGGCACTATTGTTTTATTGATGGATATTTTGAAAGGATATTTGGCAACCTCCATCGTGTATCTCGGCGTTTTAAATAAACATTGGAATTATGGCCCATTTCAACATGTAAATATTATGTTGGGTTTGGGTTTCTGTGCGGTGATCGGACATCTATTGCCCATTTTTGCGCAATTTAAGGGAGGAAAGGGTATTGCAACTTTAGGGGGTTTACTTTTTGCTTTGAACTACCAAATTGCGTTGATTGCACTTTCAATTTTTTTAATAACCCTTTTTGTTACGCGATTTGTGAGTTTAGGAAGTATACTTGCAGGAATCTCAATACCCATGTTGTTTGTGCGTTTCTTTGGAGCACAAATGCCCGAATACAGACAAGCATCGGTGGTGTTATTCACCGTAATGATAGCAGTTTTAGTGGTATATACCCATAGAAAAAATATCATCCGACTCATTCACGGAAACGAAAGCAAAGCAAAATTGTTACCTAAACATAGACGCATTCAGTAATTTTTGTTTTTATGTGGAACAGTAAAGAATTAGCGGCGGAGCTAGAAGCAATCCTCAACGATCAATCTACTCGAAATTGGTCTATCGTTTTATACAATGATGATGTAAATACCTTTGATTGGGTAATTGAATGTTTGGTCAAATATTGTCAGCACGATACCATTCAAGCAGAACAATGTGCGCATTTTGTACATTTTAAAGGGAAATATGCCGTTAAATTTGGCGATAAAGCCAAATTGAAGCCGATTTGTGATACCCTAAAGGAAAAAGGATTGTCAGCGAGCCTAGAAAAATCAAGCGATGAATAAAGTATTTGCCAGTGCCGATGAGGCAATTTTTGATATTCAAAATGGAGTAACCCTGATGTTGGGTGGATTCGGATTGTGCGGAATTCCTGAAAATTTGATTGCAGCATTGGTAAAAAAAGGAACCAGTGGACTCACGTGTATTTCAAATAATGCCGGGGTCGATGATTTTGGAATTGGCCTGATGCTTCAAAAGAAACAGGTTTCAAAAATGATATCCTCATATGTCGGAGAAAATAAGGAGTTTGAAAGACAATTATTGTCTGGTGAATTGGAAGTTGAATTAATTCCCCAAGGAACCTTAGCCGAAAGATGTCGTGCAGCGGGAGCGGGGATTCCTGCATTTTATACACCCGCCGGTGTTGGAACCGAAGTGGCTGAAGGAAAAGAAACCCGAGTATTTAATGGCAAAACCTATTTACTCGAACATGCTTTTGATGCCGATTTTGCATTAATTAAAGCATGGAAAGGGGATCGTTACGGCAACTTGATTTTTAAAGATACCGCTCGGAATTTCAATCCAATGATGGCAATGGCGGGTAAAGTAACCATTGTAGAAGTAGAAGAATTGGTAGAACTTGGAAGTTTGAATCCCAATGAAATTCACGTCGCTGGTATTTTTGTACACCGTATTTTTGAAGGCTCCAATTACGAGAAACGCATCGAACAACGTACGGTAACGCCACGTCCATAATGATGGATTTGATTTTTGCTTCACACAACCTCAAGAAAACAACCGAAGCGAAGGAAATCTTACCTTCTTTTTTACAGTTGAAATCGCTTTCAGATATTGGTTTTTATGATGAAATCATTGAAGACGCAGATACTTTTGAAGGTAATGCCCTATTAAAGGCTACCGCAGTTTACGAATTTGCGAATACCGCATGTTTTGCGGATGATTCGGGATTGGTCGTGCCTTCTTTAGGTGGATTGCCTGGAGTGAAATCTGCACGTTATGCTTCTGAAACAGGTTCCGTTGATCACCAAGCTAATAATCAGAAACTATTAAATGCATTGAAACCTGGAATGGATCGGACTGCTTATTTTATTACGGTAATCTGTTTGATGGAAAATGCAAACACGCCAATTTACTTCGAAGGAAGGGTTGTGGGTCGCATTGCTTTGGAGCCTAAAGGAAACTTAGGCTTCGGATACGATCCTATTTTTATTCCAGAAAATTTTACCAAAACCTTTGCGGAATTGGGTGCGGAAGTAAAAAATAAGATTTCCCATCGTGCTCGTGCTCTGCAAAATATGGTGCAGCATTTCCACAAATCCAATCACTATTAATATATGACGCGTATCCCGCGAATTTCCATACACGAATACGATTATAAACTTCCAGAAGATCGTATTGCAAAATATCCGGTTAATCCCAAACACGATTCACGCCTCTTGGTGTATCAAAATGGAAATATTACACACGATCGCTTTTTGAATTTAGATTCGTATTTAAATCCCTCCGAATATATTCTAGTTAATAACACCCAAGTCATTCCTGCCCGATTATGGTTTGAAACCGCATCAGGGGTTTGGATTCAAGTGTTCTTGTTAAAGCCCCTTAGGCATGATTGGTCAGTATGGCAAGTCATGGTGGGCAATCGAAGAAAGTTTAAAGAGGGCGATTGTTTAGTGATTTCTCGAGAAGGTAAATCGTTAAAGATTTTTTGGGAAACTAGGGAAGAGAATACGGTGCGTTTTGAAAGCGAAGATCGCTCCATTGCCGAGTGGATAGAGCTTTTGGGGGAAATTCCCCTGCCTCCGTATTTGAATCGGGAAGCCGAGGCTCGTGATAAAGAGGATTATCAAGCTATTTTTGCGCGGCATAAAGGTGCCGTTGCTGCGCCAACGGCATCCTTGCACTTTACTCCTGAATTATTGGAACGCATCCATAACAAGAAAATAAGCCTTTTAGAAGCCACCTTACATGTAGGTGCGGGTACTTTTAAACCGGTAAGTGTCGATTTTGTAGATGAACACGAGATGCATGCTGAACAATTTGAGATCAGTTTGTCATTAATCGACTCCTTAATAAATAGGAGAAAGGGGGTATTGGCAATTGGCACGACCGCGTGTCGCGTTCTTGAGAGTATTCCAATTTTAGGGGCAAAGCTGATTTTGGGGGAAGCTGAAGAGGTATTTATTGCAGCTGAAGATGGATACAGGGAAGATATAAGGTCTATTTCAACTGGGGAAGCCTTGGAGGCGGTTCGTACATATATAATAGAAAAGGGTGGATTGCTGCGTGGAGAAACGCAAATTTTCATGATTCCGGGATTCGATTTCCGCTTAACTGCTTCGCTGGTTACGAACTTTCACCAACCTAAATCTACCTTAATGTTGCTAGTTGCAGCATTTGTTGGGGAGGATTGGAAGCGAATATACGAGACTGCGATGGGTGAAGGGTATCGCTTTTTGAGCTATGGGGATGGAAGTTTACTTCGTGGAATAAAAAAAATAGAATGGTAATCCTTTGGTTACCATGTAATAGTGACGAATGCCACTGATTTTCGATTATTTTTTCTTGAGATAATGTTGCGATAACAGAAACTTTATCTACTTTTGCAGTCCCGTTCTGAAACAGAGAAGAAGAAAAGTTAAAAGAGGCTGCGAGGCTGATTTTAGTGCTCTAAAAAAATATTTTCAAAATAGGTTGTAAAGTTAAAATAAACACTTACCTTTGCACTCCCGTTCTGAGAGAGGAGAAATCGAGATTTGGCTTAGGCCAGAAGGAGATAAAAAACCTCTAAAAAATATTTCTCAAAATAGTTTTGTAAAGTTAAAATAAACACTTACCTTTGCACTCCCGTTCTGAGATAGAGAAAAGAGTTTTCGAATTAAAACAAAAGGTTTTTAAGGAGAAGAAAAAAGCTCTAATTTTTTTTCAAAAAAAGGTTGTCAGGTTAGAAATTTTAACTATCTTTGCAACCCCGAAAACACAGAGTAGGGAAAACAAAATTGAAATCAATCGTACGAATCGTGAAGAGGAGTCGAAAATGATAAAGTTCTTTGAAAGAAAGGTAAGGAATAGCAAGCCACCCAAGTTAATTGAAAATACTTTGGGAAGCCGGATCACAACTAACATAATTATTATACTATGGAGAGTTTGATCCTGGCTCAGGATGAACGCTAGCGGCAGGCCTAATACATGCAAGTCGAGGGGTAGAGAAGGAATAGTTTACTAGGAATTCTTGAGACCGGCGCACGGGTGCGTAACACGTATGCAACTTACCCTTTACTGGGGCATAGCTCAGAGAAATCTGAATTAATTCCCCATAATGATATTGAATCGCATGGTTTGATATCTAAAGCTCAGGCGGTAAAGGATAGGCATGCGTTGTATTAGCTAGTTGGTGAGGTAATGGCTCACCAAGGCTACGATACATAGGGGTTCTGAGAGGATGATCCCCCACACTGGTACTGAGACACGGACCAGACTCCTACGGGAGGCAGCAGTAGGGAAT
>CBFHGY010000111.1:0-5806 GCA_965655465.1 Bacteroidia bacterium
AACCGGATTCGAACCGGTGTAAAAGGTTTTGCAGACCTGTGCCTAGCCGCTCGGCCATCCGACCTTTTGTTTTAAAGGACTGCAAAAATACCATCTTTTTAATGTTTGCGCAAACTTTATTTCATTATTGTGAGATAATTTCCCCATCCGCCATAACAATAACGCGATCTGTTTTTTCGGCGAAATCTTCATCATGGGTTACTATCAATAAGCTCGTGCCATTAACTTCACACAATTCTTTGAAAATATCAAACACCAATTCCGCATTTTTAGAGTCTAAATTGCCCGTAGGTTCATCACCCATTATGATTTTTGGAGAATTAATCAAAGAACGTGCGATCGCTACGCGTTGTTTCTGACCACCAGAAATTTGTGTTGCCATTTTCTTGGCCTGATCCTCGATTCCCAATAAATGCAATTGTTTTCTAGCATCGTGTTCGATTTCCTGCCGCGATTTCTTGCCTAACTTTAAAGCTGGCATCATTACATTATCTAAAACACTAAATTCAGGAAGTAAATAATGAAACTGAAACACAAAGCCTATTTGTTCATTTCTTAAAACCGCCAATTCATTCGCACTTAAAGATCCGTAATGCACATCACCGAGCCATACCTCCCCAGTATAGGCGGTGTCCATGGTGCTTAAAATATATAAAAGCGTGCTTTTTCCGCATCCCGATTTCCCCATAACTGAAACGAATTCGCCCGATTTCATTTCAAAGGAAAGGTTCTTTAAAATCTGAACTTCAATGGGATCGTAAAAAAACTTACTTACACTTTGTACTTTTAACATGATTATTGACCTCTTAAAATTTCAACAGGATCGATTTTACTCGCTTTTCTCGCAGGTAAATAGCCGGCAAAAAAGGTGGTTATTAACGCGAATAAGGCTCCTCCTACATAATATAAAGTATTAAAATTTACTGGGAACGTTTTTACGGTAGGTAATGCATCCGTTTCAAAGGGACTTTTACTGATGCCATACGACATTAAAAATCCGATTCCCAAGCCTAAAATTCCACCAATAATACCAATAATCAAAGCTTGATAAATAAAAATAAGGCGTACATCACTGGCCGAAAATCCGGTGGCTTTTAGAATCGCAATGTCATTCATCTTTTCGTAAATAAGCATATTGAGTATATTGTAGATGCCAAAACCGGCAACGAGTAGGAGTGTTACTGAAACGGCATATGTAATTAAATTTCGGATTTCAGTGCCGGTTTCGAATTGGGCATTGGCCCTCTTAATATCAATGCTGCTTACACCGTATGTGCGATTGATTTCCGCACTCATAGCTTCAGATTTTTCCAAATCATGCAATTTTATATGAATATCGGTTACATAACCCGTATTTTCCCCAGCCACCAATTGTGCGGTTTTAACTTGCGCATAACTTTGAAGGTTATCAACCTCTGCAAGGCCACTTTGAAAAAACGCCACAATTTTCAATCTGATGAGCTTACTCTGAGCATTGCGAATGGAAATATAATCACCCACTTTTAGTGATAACTTTTTTGCAACACCGGCACCTAAAATTACCCCTTGGGTATTCCCAGCGAGATCACTAGGTTTTCCCCCAATAACATATTGATGAAATTGAAATAAGGCATCTTCCTTTATTGGATCAATACCAATTAAGTTACCATTCAATAAAACCGATCCTGATTGATAAAAAATGCGAGCCGATACTTGTGGGGTAATTCCTTTGACTCTTTTGTCAAGGGCAAGTTCGTTCATTATTCCGCGATTATTGCGAATATTCGCTAAGGTTTTTTTGGGTTTTATGGAATGTATAGAATGGATAATTGAGGAGTCGGAATATTTAGGATCTAAAGTGATGGCTTGTTTGTCGGAGGGTTTTACTTCATTATAAATGCGAATATGCGGGGTTCGATTGAGTATCAATCCATCCAAAAGACCGTTCAGACCGGTCATGAAACTCATGAGCGTAATATACGTACCAATCCCAAACGTTACGCCTAAAGCTGCAATTGCGGATTGCTTCCGTCTGGCCCAAACATGGGTCTTGGCGATGTTAATGAGTAAGGAATTGCGACTCATTTGGGAAGGAAAATTTCAGTATTCTCATCGATACCTGATAATACTTCTGCATATTGTGCATTGCGCAAACCAATTTTAAGCGGTACTCTTCCCTGGGAAGTTTCTACAAAATCGCCCTCTTGCACTGCCGCGGCTGGCAATACCAAAACATTAGATTTTTCTTGCAGAATAATATTGGATTCTGCAGTTAAGCCCGGATAAAATTTAGGATGTGATTCTTTAAAAAAAGCTTCTGCATGAAAAGTTTGCGTTTGCAAATCGAGTCTGGGCGTGATATGTACAATTTGGGCTCGGAAGGTATTGGGATAGGCATCGAGTTTTACAACCGCTTCCTGACCAACACGTATACGAGAAATATCTCGTTCGTCGATTTCCATATTTACCTGGAATTTATGGGCATCGCCAATAAGTGCGATGCTTTGTTGAGGGCTTAGTAACTCCCCGCTCACCGCTTTTAATTCATATACACGACCACTTCGAACAGCATATATGTAATAGGCATCACGTTGTTTTTGGGCCATCGCTACATTTTGTTCAGCCTGCTTAAGCTGTGCTTGGATTTCCCCCGTGAGGGTTTTTAAACGCAATTTTTGACCCAATAGCGCACGTTTGCTTTGCTCATATTTCAATCGACGGTTTTCCATTTGTTGTTGGCTACCAATACCTTTGCTTTGCAGACGTTTTTGTCGGAAAAAATCAATGGAATCTTGTAAAGCCAACTCTTGGGCGCTTCCAATTTGCATTTCGATTTCTTTGAGGGTATTTGCGCTTGATAATGCGTATTCTCTTTGAAATTTAGCGATGCGCAAGCGCGTTTCTGGATCGATGCCTTCTAATACGGCAATCAGGTCTCCGCTATTTACGGTATCGCCTTCGTTTACAGCATATCGCAACAATCGCCCATTCACTTCTGCGTGATGTGCATATTGATTTAATGCCTCAATTTTAGAGCTGGCATAAATCGATTCTACCCAAATACGACGTTCTGGTTTGATTTTTACCTGAGTATCCTTGCATGAAAACAGGGACAGGAGAAAAACAAGGGCAAGAGTAGGGTGCAATTTCATGAAACAAATATCCCCCTAAAAAATCACATAAAACATGACACATCTCATTAATGTACGCGGATGCCGCCGATATAGGTTTTTTTTGTTTTGGCGCGTTTGATTTCTGATTCTTCTGCAGTTATGAGGTCTTTATTCAAAACGATAAAATCGGCTAATTTACCGGGTTCTAGAGATCCTTTATAGCTATCTTCTCGGTTTGCATAAGCAGCCCATAAAGTCATGCCTAATAAGGCTTCTTTCCGCGTTAAGCGCTGTTCAGGAATGAAGGGTACTTCTAGAGTACCCGCAATATCTTTTCTAAATACAGCCGAGTAAAAGGTTGCAAATGGATTCATCTGTTCTACTGGGAAATCCGTTCCAAGCGCAATAATGCCATTTTGGATTAATAAATCTTTATAGGCATATGCGCCTTTCCTAGGTTTGTATTTGGTGAGACCGCGTTTTTGTGAAGAGGTTTCACAGAGCCGATCGAATGCCCAAGGAGCATCGGAAGTAGCATGTGTTGGTTGAACGCTAGGAATAATGCTCAAGCCATGCAAGCGTGCACGGTCTTTTGGATCCATGATTTGAGCGTGTTCAATACGCCATCGGGCGTCAAAACCAGGGCTGAGATAACGGGCGAATTCTTCAGCAACAATCGCATTCGCGCTATCTCCAATTGCGTGCACACACGCTTGATAATGGTATTGATACAATAATGCCAAAGTACCGCTGAATTCACTGCGCTTCATGAGTTGCAATCCATGATGCCCATGACGATCGCAATACCCATCCTTTAATAAGGCTCCACGCGACCCCAATGCCCCGTCGAGAAATAATTTCACCGCCGGAACGTTGAGGGACCAAGAACGGGGAATATCGCGTTGCATTACATGTAAAAGATTGTCGGGATTTGAAAGCAGCATCGCATAAATGCGCATTTTTAATTTCCCAGAATTCTGCAGCCGATCGTAAAGTTGCACTTCATCAAATTGCAAACCAGCTTCAGAAAGGGTGGTAAGCCCGTATTTGTAGCATTTTTTAGATTCACAAGCAATCGCCTTTTCAAGGGTATTAAGGTCCAGTTTTGGAATATGTGAACGCACCCAATCTGCGGCTAAATCTACAAAAATTCCACTGGGACTGCCATCTGCAAGTTTGATAATCTCTCCCCCTTCAATTAGGGTGTCGTAATTTAAATTTAAACGATCCAAACCTGCTTTATTTAGCCATATTGCATGTCCATCAATACGAGTTAAACACACAGGTTTTTTGGTGTAGTTGTTTAAATCTTTCCATGTGGGAAATGTGTTGTTTTCAAATGCATTTTGGTCCCAACCGCGACCTAAAATCCAATCTCTTTTTTTGTTTTTCCGAGAGAATTTTTTGAGGGCCTTACCAATGTCTTTTTTTCTTTTCATGCCCCAAACATTTAATTCCTTAGTGCCTCTACAATGAGCCAGAAAATGGCAATGTGCATCAATAAAACCTGGATAGATAAATCCATTATGTTTAACGGTCTTGGCTGTTGGGAATTGAAATTTAAGGGTATCCAATGTTCCGTAGGCAATAATTTTATCGGCTTTAACAGCAATGGCTTCTGCAGTATGCCATGCTGTATCTGCAACGTAAATGCGTTTGGCTTTATGTATGATAACTGCATCATTTTGGGCCAAGAGCAGGCTATTTGCAAATATCGCAAATAATATTGCTCCAATTTTTTGGGGGATACATCTAATTTTCGTGTCAGCCATAAAAAAAACTTTATACTTGTGGTCTAAAGCAAAACTAATACAAATCATGAGTTTCAAGCGCATTGCAATCATTCTTATTGCCTTATTATTACTTGGGGTTGCGATTGGATATTTTCTATATCAAAACCCAACAGAACTGGTAAGCACGGGAAAACCTGACTTTACACTAACCACTGCCGAATTAGAACGTAAAGGCAATACGGAAGCAGATACTCAATTTAACCTCCAAATGGTGGATAAAAGAGTTCAAATAAAAGGAGTTGTAGCTTCAAAATCTATACAAGAGGTTGGAAATACCCTTTTCTTTAAAACCGATAATGAGAATATGGTTATTTCTGCGGCATTTGACAAAAGCTTGTCTGATGCTGTAGCAGCATTATCCTTAGGTTCTGAAATAGAGGTATTATGCATATGTAACGGTATCGCAAAACCCGAAGATCCAGATGATTTGTTGTCTGAAACTACCCTAACATTTAATCGCTGCGATTTGCTTTCCCGAAAGTAAATATGTAGCGTTTCAGAAATGCAAATCGTAGATATGCAGATAATAAGAAATAACGCTTTTTAATAGAATCAAAACAATAATATGAAAAAATACAGCATCCTTCTTTTAATGGCTATGATATTCGCTATCGGCCAACCCTTTGCACAAGTAGTCAAAACTTCAACCGCGGAAGTGAGTTTTATCAGTAAAACCGAATACGAAACATTCGAAGCTGTGAATAACCAAGTTACTGCGGCTTTTTCTTTTAGTTCACCGGCTAAAGTGCAATTCCGAGTACCTGTGAATGCCTTTATCTTTGAAAAGAAATTGATGCAAACGCATTTTCAAGAAAACTATATGGAATCTGCGAAATATCCCAATGCGAGTTTTAAAGGTGAAATCGTGGCTCCAGAAAAATTTCAAATCAGTAATAAAGAACAAACGGTAACGGTTAAAGG
>CBFHGY010000112.1:0-5785 GCA_965655465.1 Bacteroidia bacterium
TAAGAATAGAACCTCGAATTACTTTAAATCAACGTTTAGAAGGAAATAAAAGATTTCAATTGGGAGTTTCAGTAAACAATCAAGGAATTCATCAACTTTCAAGTGTTACCGGAATTCTACCTCAAGATGTTTGGTTTCCTACTAGTGGAAACATTACTCCGCAACAGACTACTCAATTTTCCGCTGCGTATATCAGTCCTTTAAAAGGTGGCTTCGAATTTTCAATTGAAGGATATTACAAATATTTCAATGGATTAATGTATATACGTGAAAGTCAAGATGAAAAACTATCCAAAGATTATTGGGAGAAAATGATAAGCCAAGGTACGGGAAACTCTTCCGGAATTGAATTTCTTGTAAGTAAGAAATCCGGAAATCTAAATATGATTGCCTCTTATACATATAGCAAAACTACCCGATTGTTTGATGATGTAAATGGCGGAGAAAACTATCCTTTTAGATGGGACCGTCCACATAAATTGGCTATGCAAATGGTATTCCAGCCATCTCCAACTTTCAATATCAATCTGAATTTAGTCTATATGTCTGGCAATCCTGTTACAGTTCCTACCGGACGTTATTTTACGGTTGACAATCGCTTGGTATATGATTTTTCAGCTGTTAATAATTACAGATTGCCTACCTATCAACGAATTGATGTTGGATTTACGAAAGAAATCAAACCTGAAGAGCATTTTGAAACACGCGAGTTTTATGGTGTACATGTATATAATTTGCTTGGAGTGAATAATCCCGTAAATGCCGAATTTCAATTTAATGATCAAGGAGAAATGAAACTCACGGGCACCTCTTATTTTACTTTTGTTCCATCTATATTTTATCGAATAGAATTTTGAAGCACATTCGTATTTTTTTCCTCAGTTTGATTATATTTTCTTGTCAACAAGAACTGCCTATCGATACCATCGACTTTTCAGAAAAAATGGTTGTGAATTTATTGGCAAATAACGATGAAATACTAAAAGTACACGTTGGTAAAACTTTGTCATTAACAGATTCAAGTGCGGAATTGAAAATAGAAGATGCCAAAGTGACCATTACGGACGAAAATTTCAATGTAACGGATTTGACTTATACGTTTTTATATGGAGGTAAATACGTTTCTGATTTTATTCCCAAACCAAACACAGCGTATAAGTTGATTATTACGCATCCCAAATATCCAACGGCTACAGCTAGTTTTAGAATTCCCAATACCTTCAAATCTACGGGATCTACTTGGCAGGATCAAACAGGTACAGATTCTATGGGATTTCCAACTGGAACCATTACCTTCTCACTACAGGATGATCCCAATGAGCGGAATTTTTACGAAATCGCACTTTTTCGATTTGAAGATTTGGGTCCCACTTGGGAGGTTATGCCTGTAATTCCCGAGAATCCAGAAATAGCAGCCGATCCAATATTTAATCGTGAAGGGGCCTTAATTTTAGAAGATGCTGGATTTAATGGACAATCAAAAACCTTGCGATTTTCAACGCCTTTTGGAAGCAATTTCGGAAACCCATATAAGTACTTAGTCGTAGTTAAGAGTCTTAGCGCTGAATATTTTCAATATTTCAAATCTTTGGATGATTACAGCCTCGAAGGAGGGATTTTCTCAGACCCGAATGCCGTATATAATAATATAAACGGAGGAGTAGGAATATGCGCTGGAGCATCGATTTCCAAAGATACCATCCGATAATTTAACCAGTATTTTTTAACCATTATTAAGCTGTTACTAACCGAACTATATGATCAAAGAATCGGAAATTTGCATTAAAAACGCACAACAACATAATCTTAAAGGCATTACCGTTTCCATCCCTCAAAACTCATTTACTGTTGTTACCGGGGTGTCGGGTTCGGGAAAATCATCTCTTATTTTTGATACCCTATTCGCTGAAGGACAAAGGCGATATGTTGAAAGTTTAAGTGCTTATGCCCGTCAGTTCATGGGTAGAATGAAAAAACCGGCAGTGGATACCATCGATGGTTTATGTCCGGCAATCGCAATAGAACAAAAAGTAAATACTCAAAATCCACGCAGTACAGTTGCCACTTCAACGGAAATTTACGATTATTTGAAGCTTCTTTTCGCCCGTGTTGGACATACCATTTCTCCGATTTCCGGGAATGAAGTGAACCGCGATAGTGTTCAAGATGTTTTTAATTCTTGCATTCAACTTCCCAATGAACATATGTTGTTGGTTTTGTATCCTCTTAAAATAATGGAAAGCAATGCATTAGAATTGCTTTTATCCAAAGGATTTAACCGGATTTTTGTGGAGGGTCAAATGCTTAAAATAGAAGATGCTATGACACAAAATCGTCAACTAAATATCGGTGATTTTGTGATTGTGGACCGTTTGAAATCCGATTCCAATTCCGAAGATTATAAAAATAGGCTTTTTGATAGCATTGAAACTGCCTTTTGGGAAGGGGACGGCGATTGCAGTATTTTTGATTTTACCGACAAAACGCAAATAGATTTTAATAATCGATTTGAATTGGACGGTATGGAATTTGAAATTCCGAGTAAGGATTTTTTGAGCTTTAATAATCCCTATGGCGCTTGTAAAAAATGTGAAGGCTTTGGATCTGTATTAGGTATTGATGAAAATTTAGTAATTCCAGATAGATCCATAAGTGTTTATGAAGGTTGTGTAGCCCCCTGGAAAGGCGAAATTATGGGAGAGTGGAAACGTCATTTTATCCAAAAAGCCGTTAAAATAGACTTTCCGATACATAGGGCCTATAATGAATTGACAGCCGAAGAAGTGAAAATTCTTTGGGATGGTAAAAAAGATCTTTTAGGAATTCGCGATTTTTTTAAGCACTTAGAAGACAATAATTATAAAATCCAATACCGTGTTCTCGGTGCTCGTTATCGAGGAAAAACAACGTGCCCAGATTGCAAAGGCACCCGTTTGAGATTGGACGCATCTTATGTGAAACTCCTGCATCAAGGCAGTGACTTACCTGCTCAAACGAGCATTCAGGATGTTTTACTAATGAGTGTAGATGATGCTCATCATTATTTTACGAACCTTAAACTAAATCAGATAGATGAAGAAATATCTAAACGGATTCTTGAAGAAATTTACCGTCGTTTGTTTTACTTGAAAAATGTTGGTTTGGGATATTTAAATCTCAATAGATTGAGTAATTCTTTAAGTGGTGGAGAAAGTCAACGCATAAATTTGGCAACCAATTTAGGATCCAATTTAACCGGTTCGATGTATATCTTAGATGAACCTAGCATTGGGTTACATAGTAGAGATACGGATCGATTAATTGAGGTACTGAAAAATTTACAGCAAGAAGGTAATACGGTAATTGTAGTAGAGCATGACGAAGAAATTATGCGACAATCCGAATACATTATCGATATCGGTCCAAAGGCAGGAAGTTTGGGAGGGGATTTGGTTTTTGCAGGGGATTTTCAATCAATGTTATTAGATGAAAATAGCCTAACTGCTGCATTTTTAACAAATCGAGAACGTATTGAAGCGGCACCTCAACGGGTATTAACGCACTTCATTCATCTTGAAGGTGCTGCCGCTCACAATCTCAAAAATATACAAATTAAAGTTCCATTAGAGGCTTTGACCTGTGTAACGGGTGTTTCGGGTTCCGGTAAAACAACTTTGATAAAACAGGTGCTTTATCCTGCCTTATCTAGAAATTTCGGACAATTTACCGCTCAAATTCCCGGATCCTATAAACAGCTAATTGGTGACTTGCACCTTTTGAAATCTGTTGAGTTTGTGGATCAAAATCCTATAGGGAAAAGTTCAAGAAGCAATCCTGTAACTTATATCAAGGCTTACGATGATATACGAGATTTGTATTCCAAAACTAATGTTTCTAAACGAATGGGGTACAAACCATCTCATTTTTCCTTCAATGTAGATGGTGGTCGTTGCGATAATTGTCAGGGAGAAGGGGAAACCGTTATTGAAATGCAATTTATGGCCGACATCAAATTGCCCTGTGAAGTTTGCCATGGAAAAAGATTCAAAAAAGAAGTTCTTGAAGCCCAGTATAAAGAAAAAAGCATCTTCGATGTACTTGAAATGACCGTTGACGAGGCCATCCTGTTTTTTGAAGAGGAAAAAAGCATTGCAGAAAAATTGAAACCATTGCAAGAAGTTGGTCTTGGGTATGTTAAACTCGGACAGGGTAGCAATACCTTAAGCGGAGGAGAAGCGCAACGCGTAAAGCTTGCTTTCTATTTAAGCAAGGCATCTCCGTTTAAAGAGGGCGGCGTAATGTTTATTTTTGACGAACCTACTACCGGACTGCATTTTTATGATATTCAAAAGCTTTTAAACTCTTTCAATGCATTGATCGCTAAAGGAAATTCTATTGTTTGTATTGAACACAACCTAGATGTGATTAAGTGTGCAGATTGGATAATAGATTTGGGACCTGAAGCCGGAGATAAGGGCGGCAATTTGGTATATCAAGGAGAACGTTTAGGAATGAAAAGCTGCTCCGAGAGTATTACCGCCCAATATTTAGCCGATAAATTGTAGGAATTTATTCTCCAATTATTAATTTCTGCAAGTTGCCTTTATTTAAGGTGCCAATTTTCAAGATGTAAATCCCTTTTGTAAGGCTTAATTTATTCAAGTTTTCGATAGTAAAGGTACCTATAAATGCGCCATCGATATTCCAAATCGTAATTTCCTCATTTCCTGTACAATTTGAACAGATTAAATCAGCAGTACTTTGGCAAGGGTTTGGAATAACATGAGGACCTTGTTTGTGTATGATTTCCGAATTTAAATTACGAATCATAATGAGTTTTGAATTGGTATAACGACAGGATGTATCCGCATTTTGACTTAAAAAGGGAAATTTTTTAGATTGTAATTCGTGAGAAATTATTACGTTAATATCCCCAGAGGTGCTATAGTCCATTTCTATTTCCGAGAGATTCGCAGTATTTAATTTTTGACCTGTGGTGCTGTCTTTCCAAATATGAATAAAATTAGATGTGTCTTTCTCTATTGCAGAAAAGCGATAAATGTAGTCATTAATCCAATCGGCGTTGAACCCTGCCGCTGCTTCTGATTCGATAAACGCATATATAGTATCAACGGCACTTTTACATTTGTTTGGAGATATGGCCCAAACCTCTAATAAATTAGATCCCAATCCCAGTTTTACGGTGTTAGATTCATTCAAACCTTTTGGAACCCCATTTTGAGATACAAAATATGCTTGATTGTTTTGATAGTTAGTAAAATTTAATGGAATCGATACTGAATCTATAGCTCCGCAGAATAATAGCTGGGAGTTATTCAAATATTGGGTGGAAATAAGGGCTGGGGTATCCGCAATTACGGTTGCGGATTTATCAAAAAATCCACACAGTAGCTGTTGTGTATCGCGTAAACGTACCCTAAAGGTTTTGTTCGATTGAATAATTTCACTGTATGCGGTATCTTCAATCTTTTTTCCATTGATCCAAAGTGAATAAGATTTCAAGGCCGATAAACCATAAATATTGAGTCGAGATAGACTATCAACACAAGTAATTGGGTTTTCTGAGGTGATTCCCCAATTGGGTTCATTACAACCTGCGCCTTTTTGGCTGATTTTTCCTATATTTGAAAAGCCACAGTACGCACCCGTTTTTGCACGCAGCCAGAAATTTACCGTTTGTGTTGCAGAATCTAAATTCACCCATTGAATAAGATTGCTAAGGCCACTATCCGTTTCGGTCCAACTGTTTCCATTGTCCGTAGAAAATTGATACGTTTCTGAATAT
>CBFHGY010000113.1:0-5696 GCA_965655465.1 Bacteroidia bacterium
AGCAAAGCTGAGGTTTCTGCGATAGTGGGTATCCCTTTTAAGCCTAAATTCACACTTACTTGTCCTTCATGTATTTGTCCGCCGGCTACCCATTTAGGATTGTATGGATGTATTAAATACGGAATATTCAAACTCTTACAATATTCCAACAATTTAGTTCGCAGTCCATCGCTACCATGTGCATGCATGCCATCAGTTTGTGCTACGGCACCGGCTTTGTGCATATCATAAACCTCCGCCATCTCCTTGCCTTCACAGGCTTCAGATGCGGCACCGAGCGGTAGAATTTCTACCGCCAAATCCAAAGATCGTTGCTTCAAAGCTGTTATCGCATTGGCTTTCTCTGGTAAGGGATCTACCCCTGCAAAAACGGCACTTTGCGTAAATCCGGCTAATGCCGAAGCATGAGCAAAACTGGCTAAACCTTCCTTCCATTCTGCTCCTGGATCTGGAATAACCGAATACGAATCGCACCACCCTGTTGAAATAAAGCCAGATTGTGCATCAATGGTTTCATTCCCGTGTAACAAATCGGTAGAAATTTCCTGAATTATTCCATTTTCGCATCGAATTGAAACTAAAGTACCGTGTAATGGATGTTTGGGCGAAACTAATATGCCGTTTTGAATAACGATAGAAGCAGACATGGATATGCGAAATTAACGATTTGTTCTTAATACAAACACGCTGAGTGTAAGTTCTAACAAAAGCAATAGAAGAACCCAGTAGCCTAAATGTCCAGGTTTATTTAAATCCGTATGTTGTAATTCGGCCGAAATGTTCCATTTACTTGGTGAAATACGCTTTATACTTGGACTATCGAAAAGTAAAATATCCTCTTGCGAATATTGCAATTCTTTTCTTGGGAAATTTAATGCAACAAGCACAGAATCCGTTGCATCCGATTTTATCACCGTATACCAACCCGCTTGCAAAGACTCCCCTACAACACCTAAAAAGCTCAACCGACCTTGATTTAACCCCAATGAACTAGCCCAACTTTGCCCGCCTCTTTGAATTCTTACTGGATCCTGCAACTTAAATTTAGTACTTTGAGGAAGCGCAATCCACTCGCGAGCACTGAAAGCACAAATGGCATCCGTGGATGCATGATTAGAGAGTAAAATTGGACCAAGTATGCCCAAAAACCATGAGGTTTTTCTTAAGTTTCTCATTCCTTCTGAATAGTCACTTAAAAACAACCAAACTTTCCCCTCTCCCAATTCTCGGCTAAGCAGAAAATCACGGTCGCTTTCGGTTATTAAT
The DNA here is from genome assembly GCA_965655465.1 of Bacteroidia bacterium. Taxonomy (GTDB): domain Bacteria; phylum Bacteroidota; class Bacteroidia; order NS11-12g; family UBA955; genus VMCP01. The sequence continues at coordinate 1,267 of CBFHGY010000113.1, forward strand.
ATACGCGACCAATCACTGTTCTCTGCATACGAGAACGTAAAAAGCTCTTCGAACTTCGGGAGTTGTACCTTTCCATCTAAAAAAGTTTCCATCGACGATTGAAACGGTTCTTGACGGAAACTTCTGAAATCCAGTTCATCGCCCGTACTCCGATATTTATTGCGTTCCCACACTCCTGCTTTGAGCAAATCAAAAGGGACTTTGCTTGCTTTTTTATTGGGAATTATAATACATTGTTTACCGCTGCGAATTTGCGGTGCCAAAGATTCAAATACTGATTTATCCGTTTGGGAAGTAACCACTAAAATGGTTTGGGCATCTTGTACCGAATCCGTTCGTTCGATTCTATCCCGAAGAGTCCATAATAGTTGATCTAAATCTGAGATATCGGCATCGGACTGCACAAATACTTTCAATTTGTGCGCTCCCACAGGGTGCAGAAACAGTTCGTTATCTGCAGCATAGGCATCTTTGGGCAATGAGAATTTCAATCGTTTGGAAGAGGCCTCTGGCAACCTAATTTTCACCCAAATGGAGTGTTCTTTTTCCTCAAATTTAATGGCTTCATTACCAACAAACGCATCATTCTGCGAAATATCCATAAAAAAGGAAACTGCATTTTGCGATTGATTTCTGCTGATTTTAACGTGATAATATCCTTGTAAAACATCCGAACAATACGCAGTATCCAGACTGTAATTTACATTTCTCTCGATCTGAAAGTCGATAAAATGATACACCGATTGACTGTCAACCCAAGTAGAAAAGCCTTCTAGTGCATCGGAATCCAAATCGCTTATTACAAACCATTTTTTAACGCCAATCAATGAAGCATTTGTTTGACAAAGCGTTTTTAATCCATGTGGCTCGAGAGGTTTAACCATTTGATTCACGCGTTCAATTGCCTCATATTTACTCAATTTTAGTTCGGATTGATTGGGTCTATCTATCCAGTATATTTGAGCATTTTCAGGCAAAGATTTCAAGTTAATTAATGCTGATTTCTTCGCCAATTCAACAGGAATTAATCCTTTTGCATCTGCCTCCCACATGCTCGGAGAAGCATCCCATAATATGCCCAATTGAGGATCATCTGCCTTTAACTTAAAATCCTGTGAACTACAACTTGGTTGGGAAAAACTCCACGCAATAAGAAAAACCAACAACAATCGGTTTAACAACAAGAGATACTGTTTTATGTTGCGTGTACTTTTAGTTTCCTTAAGAAGTGAAACCAATCGAAAAACCCCAGGAAAATAACGCACTTGTTGCTTTCTGAAGCGCAACACATGGATTAATACAGGTATTAACAAGAGCAGAAACGTCCACGAATATTCTGGATACCGAAACTGCATAATTGCTTAAAACAAACCGTTAAATGTACTTTCTACTTGGTTGATGATATGCGACAAATCTTCTGGATTCTCTTGAAAGTTCATCTCGTCGGTATTAAATATCAACAAGGGTCCCAATTTGTAATCAGCGATCCATGCTTCATAGCGTTCATTCAAGCGCTTTAAATAATCCAAGCGAATAGCATCTTCATAATCTCTACCCCGCATTTGTATTTGGTCAACCAATTTCGGTATCCCCGCGCGCAAAAAAATCAGCAAATCTGGGGCTTCAATTTGTTGCTTTATATTATCAAACAACTTGTTATAATTTTCAAAATCACGTGTACTCATCAAACCCATTGCATGCAAGTTAGGTGCAAAAATATGTGCATCTTCATAAATAGTGCGGTCTTGAATTACGGTTTTTTCTCCTTTCCTGATTTCTTGAATACGCTGCCAACGGGTATTTAAAAAGTAAACTTGGAGATTAAAACTCCAGCGTTGCATATCTTCATAGAAATCGGAGATGTATGGATTTTCATCCATATCCTCTAGTTGAACATCCCAATGGTAATGTTTGGCCAATAAATTAGTTAGCGTGGTTTTACCCGCTCCGATATTTCCTGCAATTGCAATATGACGAGCCATATTGCAATATTAAGTCCGCTGAGCCCCCTATTCCAACAAAGTCTAACATAAAAGTTTTACACAGCAATAATAGCGGGACTCAAACTGAGAAAATGGTGGTATTTTTGCCTAAAATGAGTCGATCTTCTTCTAAAGTTAAAAAAACCAATCAGTGGTCCATGCTTGTTCGTCTCATGCAAATGGCGAAAGACCAGCGCAAAGGCATAATAATCGCTATCCTATTAACGGTATTGCAAAGCCTTTTTACTGCATTACAGCCTTATTTATATAAAATAATCATAGATGAGGTAATTATTGCCCAACAATTTCAGTGGTTAGCCGCTGCTTGTGGTGTCTTACTCGCTTGGCTATTATTGCAAGCCATACTAGGGTTTTATAATTCCTATCTTTCCGCAATAATTGCTCAAGGAGTCATATTAAAATTACGTCAGTTTGTATATGAGCATTTAACGCGATTAAAACTCCGCTTTTTTGATAAAACTCCTGTAGGTACCGCCGTAACCCGGAGCATATCCGACATACAAACGATTACCGATTTATTTGCATCGGGGGTAATTACCATTCTAGGTGATATCATTCAAATTATTGCGATCCTAGCTTGTATGTTTTACATCAACGTAAAACTCACCTTCCTAACCATTACTGTAGTACCCTTATTGCTGTACAGTGCTAATGTTTTCCGCAAAGGTATACGAGACACCTTCCAGGAAGTCCGAAATCAAGTATCTAATTTAAATGCATTCCTTCAAGAGCGCATCACGGGAATGCAAATAGTTCAACTCTTCAATCAACAAAAACGCGAATATCTCAAATTCCAAGAAATCAACAAAAAACATCGTGATGCGCATATTAAGAGTGTATTATATTACAGCGTGTTTTTTCCCGTTGTAGAAATATTGGTCGCATTATCTTTCGCTATTATCATTTCTTATGGAAGTTTATTGATGTTTGAAAACAAACTAAAATTGGGGGAAGTTACCGCATTTATCATGTTTGTAAACTTGTTTTTTAGACCAATACGGGCAATTGCTGACCGATTTAATAACATTCAAATGGGGATTGTGGCAGCAGAACGAATTTTTGACTTACTGGACGACACGGATAATCTCGAACAAAGTGGAACTATTGAAGCCAACAATTTAAAGGGGCATATTCAATTTCAAAATGTTTGGTTTGGATACAACCCAAATGAATGGATCATTAAAGATTTGAGTTTTGAAGTTTTGCCTGGAAAATCATTAGCTCTGGTAGGCGCAACTGGAAGTGGTAAAACCAGTATCGCCAATTTAATTACTCAATTGTACCAACATCAAGAGGGTCAGATTTTAATTGATTCAAAGGATATTAAAACATACGATATCGTGTCCCTACGACATCGAATTGCATTTGTTCTTCAAGATGTTTTTCTATTTTCAGGAAGTATTCGCAGCAACTTATCTTTAAAAAATGAAGAAATAGCGACGGAGAAAATCATCGATGTTGCAAAGAAAATGGGTGCATATGATTTTATCGATGCACTTCCAGGCGGTTTCGATTACCATGTTCAAGAAAGGGGTTTAAGTTTATCACAAGGTCAAAGACAACTGATTTCGTTTATTCGTGCTATTGCAGTGGATCCGGACATTATTGTTTTGGATGAAGCAACTAGCGCCATCGATTCTCAAACTGAACATTTGATTCAAAAAGCCATAGAAATCTTGTTGCACAATCGAACCGCAATTGTAATTGCACATCGACTCAGTACGATCAAACATTGCGACGAAATTATGGTATTAGAGCATGGCTCAATAAAAGAAATTGGCAACCACGATACTTTAATGAAACAAAAAAGTGCCTATTACGAGCTGTATCAGACGCAATTAGAATCGGCACAGTAAATAATTCAACCCAATTCCAAAGAAAAGGCCATCCTTTTAGGATGGCCTTGTTAATTTAAGTCTATTTAAAGATTACGCCTCTTGGGCAGCCGCCATTTTGGTGGCCATTAAGCGGTCGTACTCTTCTTTTGAACCTGTAATTAGATTGTCAAAGCGACGGATACCCGTTCCTGCAGGGATCAAATGTCCTACAATTACGTTTTCCTTCAAGCCTTTCAATTCGTCGATTTTACCAGAAATTGCCGCTTCATTCAAAACCTTCGTAGTTTCTTGGAACGATGCCGCACTCATGAAACTCTGAGTTCCCAAAGAGGCCTTGGTAATACCTTGTAATACTGGAGTTGCCGTTGCGGGAACTGCATCGCGATATTCTACCAATTTTTTATCTTGACGACGCAATGCACTGTTCTCTTGACGTAAATCTTTCAAACTTACAATCTGACCACCGTGCATAACCGAACTTTCGCCAGCATCAGTCACGAATTTCTTATCGTAAATCCAATCATTTTCTTTTTGAAGAACCCATTTATCAACGGCTTCTCCTTCAAGGAAACGAGTATCTCCTGGATCC
>CBFHGY010000114.1:0-5565 GCA_965655465.1 Bacteroidia bacterium
CGTGATATAAAAACGTATTGCGATACCGAATGGCTCGCAAACGATACTAAAAAATACCGTTCCGTATTTGATATTCATGAACTTACCTATGTGTATTGTGAGGTTTCGTTCTTTAACAAATTCTATGATCAAAAAGAATGGAATATTCGGATGGATCTCATCTGCTTAGACGCAACCAACAATCAAATTTGTTCGATCAATTGCGATAGACCCATTGGTATAAATGAGCATATCGCCTACATCCGTGAAGGATGGGGAGTGAAAACTCCAACTAAATACTGGCAACCCGGTGTGTATCGTTGGGAAGCCTATGTCGATGGGGAATTAATAGCAACGAAAAATTTTTACATCGAAAATGTGGGGAAAGTCAAGCAAGGCTTTAACCCTTATTTCAAAATCAATACGGTTAAATTATTTGAGGGAAATAGCGGAAAAACTAAGGAGAAAAATAAAAAGTACTATTCCGTATTCAACCCTTTAAACACCCGCTATATCTTCACCGAAATTACCGCGGAAAATCTAACCCGAAGACATACCGATTTACCCCTGGAGCTGATTTTTAACTACCGGACCAATTCTGGGTTCCTTAAAGGTCGAATTACCCAGCTCTTTTTCATCAAACCCGATGAGAATAGTTTCGTTCGCGCAGCAGGTATTGGCTCTAATATCATCGGATCTTGGTCTCGAGGGAAATATTATGTAGAAATTATTTTCATGAGCGAAATGATGGCGCATGTTCCTTTTGAAATTGGCGACGATTTTGTAGAAGCAACTGACGATGATTTCAGACCTTTCACTCAGTTCCTTTTGCCTGCGGCAGATCTCAATACGGAAGAAATTTCAGATCTCGCCACCGAGTCTACAGAAGTAAAGAAAAAAGGGGTAGATGAGGTGATGTTTGAATTGGATTCGCTCATTGGACTTACTCCGATTAAACAAAAAATCAGAGAGTATTCCGACTATCTGCGCTTTGTGAAATTACGCAAAGAACGTGGATTTATCGAATCTGACAGAATTAATCTCCATGCGGTTTTTAAAGGAAATCCAGGTACCGGTAAAACCACCGTGGCCCGATTATTAGGTCAGATTTATAAAGAATTAGGATTGTTGAAAAAAGGCCATGTACACGAAGTAGATCGCGCGGATCTGGTAGCCGAATACATCGGACAAACTGCCCCAAAGACCAAAGAGGCCATTAAAAAAGCCAAAGATGGTATCCTATTTATAGATGAAGCATATTCTTTAGCGCGAAAAGACGACGATAACAAAGATTTTGGTAAAGAGGTAATTGAAATCCTCTTGAAAGAGCTTTCAGATGCCGATGATATTGCAATTGTAGTAGCCGGATATCCTTCCGAAATGGAAATCTTCCTCGAATCAAATCCCGGTTTGAAAAGCAGATTTACCGTACAATACGATTTTCCGGATTATACCCCCCAAGAATTGGTGGAAATCGCAACGTTTGCTTCCAAAAAGAGAGGTATTAACCTTTCAAATAATGCATCAGATTCGCTCAAAAAATTTCTTACCGATCGGTACCGCGAAAGGGATAAATTCTTTGGTAATGCTCGATTGGTGAATTCTATGTTAGATGAAGCAAAAATCAATCTAGGACTTCGAGTAATGAAAACAGATAATCCGGAAGCCCTAGATGCCGCTGCATTATCGACCCTCGAAAAAGAAGATTTCGATAAAATATTTGCAGAGAAAACCCGTGTACTTCCCGAAATACCCATTGATGAAGAACTACTCAAAGAATCCTTAACTAAGCTCAAAGGCATGATAGGTCTAGAGCAAGTGAAAGAAGAAATTGAAGAACTCGTTAAACTGGTTCGCTTTTACAAAAGCATGGGAAAAGATGTCCGTAAAACCTTTTCGCTGCATTCGGTATTCTCCGGTAATCCTGGAACCGGAAAAACAACCGTGGCGCGTATTTTAGCTCAAATTTATAAGGCATTGGGCATCCTCGAGCGAGGTCATTTGGTGGAATGCGATCGACAATCGTTAGTGGGTGGATATGTAGGCCAAACCGCCATAAAAACGTCGGAACTTATAAATAAAGCGATGGGTGGCGTGCTTTTTGTCGATGAAGCCTATAGTTTAACCGAAGGCGGAGGCGGTGATTTTGGTCGCGAAGCCGTTGAAACCCTTCTGAAACGTATGGAAGATCGCCGTGGTGAATTCATTGTAATTGCTGCCGGTTATACCCAAAACATGGAGCGATTTATGGAATCCAACCCAGGTCTTAAATCTCGTTTTGACCGCGTTTTTAACTTTACCGATTTTTCGGCAGACGATCTCTATACCATTGCGATTAATCAATTAAACGAACAACAAATAACTCCAGAACCCAAAGCAGCCGATCATATCATGCGATATATTGACTTTCTGTACCGAACACGAGATAAGTATTTTGGAAATGGACGTAGTGTAAGACGATTCATTGAAGAAGCCGTGCGGAATCAACATTTGCGATTAGCCGAGCTCGATGAAAAAGAAAGGACAGATAAAATCATTCACGTACTTACCTATGAAGATGTTCATGAATTCAATACAGAAGTGAAACCCAACATTGCCAGCGGTGGCATCGGTTTCAGAGTTTAATACTTCAAATTATCAATTTAATTCCCCTTGCGAATACATCCCAAGGGGAATTTTTCTGGGAAGATATTATTTCAGCCATTTAGCTGGCAAACGAAATAGCGCTTCTGATTGTGATTTTCGGGACTCTGTACTTAATAAGAATATATCGGCTGCAACATCGTAATGCAAGCCCTCTACTTGAGCCGGTTTTAAATCGATTTTCTGGCGTTTAAATCCCTTCAAATCCGATTTGCGTACACTTCCGAGATATTGTTTACCGCTTGGGGCATATCCGCAAACCGCAATGCGATCTTTCCAAAAGGTGGCATCCGTAACCAGGAATTTTGGATTGAATGTGCCTACGGTTTCTGCAAGAAAACTCCCTCCTTTATTGGGTAGTTGGTACATCGTACAAGCCAAATTTTTCCAATTTTTACTCAACAATAAAATACGCTCACCATCGATCAAAAGCGCCTCACAATCAAAATTATGCAATTTTCTCGCCTTGAAATTATTTTGTTTGGGATATTCAAAAGTGATTTCAGTCCAATGCATCGTGGATCGATCTATTCGAAGGGCATCGCTGGATCGAACCTGCATAAGCGAATCTATATTCAAAGGTCCCCATAATTCCTTTAGGGAAATTTTTAAAATCTTTAAATCGGTGCGATTGCCTCGATTATTTCCGAAATCACCTAAGTACAAAAATCTACCATCACTCTCCAATGCTTCCCAATCAACATTTTTGGCTGAAATTTTGAAGCGAATAAAATCCCCTTCTGAAAAGGACCGCAATGAATCCCGCCATAATCGATATGCCGGATTCCGCAATAAAATGAGTTCAGATGGATTTTGACTGTCGTTGATAGACCAAATACCATGCTGGGTCTCACATAATGCCGAAGTTTCTGATAGGAAAGAGGGCAATTTATGTAAGATTAAAGAATTTTCACCCAATTGCGCATGCAATCCGATAGGTAATAATCCGAAAAGTAATCCGTAAAAAAAATTAAGAATTTTTGGGACTTTCATCTTTTGCGTTCCTTAAGTAAATCATTTTAGCAATTTTCAACTGAAAATAACTAAACATATTAAATTGGATTCTGATTTCACTCAAACTTAAGCTCCAATCTATTCCGTATGATTCTATAGTTTTTAAAACCGTGGGATCTATTAAATCATTTGCTTCCAAAGATCCGGATTCTACCAATTTCGACAAATGAGTTTCAACTGTAGATACTGCTAAACTTCGCTCTTGAGCAATTTCTTTGGCGCATTTATAACGATTCCAAAGCTCTAATGTATGCATGAGAGTAGGTGTGGTATTAGGTATTTCCTCGGTTTCTCCAGAATGGTTTTTTATGGTATCGGCTTTCGTAAAAACGGGAATAGAAACAGTTTCAGGATGTAAAGGCTGATTCAGATATTTCAATTGAAGTAGTTGTTCTCGCTTATTAACCGTAGCACGCACCAACTCCTCAACCGCCAAATGCCAACGTTTACTTTTTGATTTTTGTGCATACGTTGCCGATAATTCCATAGAGGCTTTCAATAAAATTTGGTCGATTTGAATTACGCAATATTCAATGGCTTTCCTAGCCCGCTCAAACAAAGCAAGCTCCATTTCTTCAACGGAATCTTGCCCCTTGAAGATGTGCATCAATTCGGTTCGGAATTTTAACATGATCCGCTCCAATTCATTCGTTTTCGACAGGTATAATGGGTATAATCTCGAAATTTCCACAGGCAGTTTATCTCCATGGTTGCGTTCTAATTTAAAATACCAATTGCTGCAATAAGTACGTAAAAGCTCAAATTCAAACTTTTGAAGCAATTTCTGTTTGGCATGTTGTCGTTTCTCGGACTCTAATAAGCTTGGTAATTCATCCACAGGCGCATTTTTTGCCGAATATTCTATAATACGCGAATCGATAATAATATTCCGACCGCTAATACCGCTTTTTAAATACAATCCATCCAAAGATACTGCTCGACTTAAAGCCACATAAACCTGACCAGGTGCAAAGGAACGCTCAGCATCGATAATTACTTTTTCTAATGTCAATCCCTGACTTTTATGAATAGTAATGGCCCATGCCAATTTTAATGGAAAATGTTTGAAATTTCCAATTTCCTCCTGAATTACGGAGTCGGTACCTTTGTCAATAACATATTTTAGGTTTTGCCAATTTTCCCGTTCAACTTCTATTAATCGTCCGTTTACCGGATCTTCTACCACGATTTTATCGCCGTTTAATTCCGAAACAATACCAATTTTCCCGTTATAATATTTCTTTTCTCCCGTAGTATCGTTCTTCACAAACATAACCTGCGCACCAACTTTTAATTTTAAAATGGGTTCGATTGGATACTGATTTTCAAAAAAATCTCCCTGAATTTCAGCATGATACGTGGTGTGAATACCCTGTAAAGCGGTTAGTTTTTCTTCATTGATTCGTTCCGCAGTAGCATTATGACTACAAAGCGTTACAAATCCGTCTTCATCGGGTTCGAAATCAGGTTGAAATCGTTCTTGCAGCAACTCATAATCGCCTTGTTCCAAACTTGCATTACGGATATTATTAAGCAATCCAATAAAGGCCCGATTGGTTTGTCGGTACACTTTATTTAATTTTAATTGTAAGATATTCAACGACTCATAAACCCGGGAATCAAAGAAAAATTCAGATTTATAAAACAAATCCAACACCATTTTTTCATGGTTACGAACTACCGGTGGCAATTGAAATAGATCCCCAATAAGGAGAATTTGAACGCCACCAAATGGGAGGAAATTTCTGCGACTGAAGCGCAGCGATTCATCGATGGCATCGAATAAATCACACCGCACCATACTAATTTCATCAATAATCAATAATTCAAGATTCTTAAATAAATCTAATTTTGTTTTTTGATAGCGAAAATGCGATTGCAACATGGGAATATTCTGTGCAATATTCGGATCTACTTCCTCAATCGTTG
>CBFHGY010000115.1:0-5494 GCA_965655465.1 Bacteroidia bacterium
GCCCAAAATTTCACCGCTCACCCTATACGCCTTACTCTTTACCATAGTAATTATGTTCTCACTAAAATCAGAAAACATCCTTGCACTTCCTAAGGATGTGGTGTCTATAGCCATTCCTTTATTGATTTACTTTGGAATCATGTTTGTAATTGGCTATTTCAGCACGCAAGCTGTGGGTGCTCCCTATGACCAAAAAGCCGCCGTTGCTTTTACGGCTGCAGGAAATAATTTCGAATTAGCGATTGCCGTAGCAGTAGCCGTTTTCGGTTTGAATTCAGGACAGGCTTTCGCAGGGGTAATTGGCCCCTTGGTTGAAGTACCGGCTCTCATCCTGTTGGTCCGAGTAGCAAAAATGTGGCAGAAATAAATAAATTGCTCCTATTTTTGGTCCATGAAAAAATGGACCTTAGAAATAAAATGGGGGTTGTTATTTATAGGAATGGGATTGATATGGATGGTTTTGGAGCGTATATTTGGACTTCATGACACCCATATTCATCTCCACCCCCAGTATACCAATTTAATTGCGATACCAGCCATTCTTATCTATATTTTAGCTGTTAGAGATATCAATAGTAAAAAATACGAAGGGAAAATGGCTTTTGCTCAGGCGTTTAAATCCACCCTAAGCATAACAGCCCTCGTAACGATCGCAAGTCCCTTTACCCAGCTCATTACTTCCTATGTAATTACACCGCACTACTTTGAAAATGCCATTGCGTACTCAGTAGCTCAAAAAATAATGACCTTAGAAGATGCAGAAGCATATTTCAATATCAATAATTACATAACACAAAGCACGTTGTTCGCACCTATTATGGGACTCATTACCGGCCTACTCGTATCGCTACGTTACCTTTGGAACACAAACAAATAAGTGCATTGAGCACTTAAAATCGTATTAACCTATAATGGCGTTGAGAATTCCAGAAGGGCGCATTACCTTTTCGGTCAATGCCTCATCGGGGAAATAGTACCCGCCAATATCTACCGGTTTACCTTGTACTGAATTTAATTCTGCAACAATAGCGTCTTCCTGAGACTTCATAGCCTCATAAATTGGGATATATACAGCTTTCAATTCAGCGTCATCATTCTGGTTTGCGAGTGCTTCAGCCCAATACATGGCTAAATAGAAATGGGATCCCCGGTTGTCAATTCCACCTACACGGCGCGTTGGACTTTTATCTTGATCTAGGAATTTGGATGTAGCCAAATCTAAGGATTTGGATAGTACTGCAGCTTTAGTATTACCGTCTTTTTCAGCAAAATGCTCAAGGCTAACTGCCAATGCCAAAAACTCACCCAAACTGTCCCAACGTAAATAATTTTCTTCTAAAAGTTGTTGTACGTGTTTGGGTGCAGAACCTCCTGCTCCTGTTTCGAATAATCCACCGCCATTCATCAAGGGCACTATCGACAACATTTTCGCAGAAGTTCCTACCTCTAAAATTGGAAATAAATCGGTTAAATAATCGCGCAATACGTTACCCGTAACAGAGATGGTATCTAAACCTTTAACAATACGTTCGAAACTATAGGTAGTAGCCTCAATAGGTGACATAATTTGAATATCCAATCCTTCCGTATCGCAATCCTTCAAATATAGATTCACTTTTCTGATCAATTCACGATCGTGGGCTCTGGCTTCATCCAACCAAAAGATGGCAGGAGTTTGTGTAGCCTTTGCTCTGCGTACTGCCAAGCCTACCCAGTTTTGTATTGGGGCATCTTTAACCTGACACATTCTGTAAATATCGCCATTAGCCACTTCGTGTTCAATAACGGTATTGCCTGAAATGCGCACTTCAACTTTTCCATTGTCTTGTATATGGAAAGTCTTATCGTGCGATCCGTATTCTTCGGCTTTTTGTGCCATCAAACCCACATTGCTTACACTTCCCATTTTCGTGGGATCAAGAGCCCCATTTTTCTTGCAAAATTCAATACTTGCATGGTATACGCCACTGTAAGAACGGTCTGGAATTATGGCCTTGGTATCTTGTAATTTCCCTTGTGCATTCCACATTTTCCCCGATTCGCGAATCATTGCAGGCATAGATGCATCGATAATAACATCACTGGGAACATGTAAATTAGTAATTCCTTTATCGGAATTCACCATTGCCAATGCAGGTCCTTCTGCCATGGCTGTATCTAAGGCCGCTTCAATTTCCATCCGCAAATCTGCAGGCAAAGTTTGAATTTTGGCATAAACATCGCCTAAACCATTATGGGTATCGACGCCGATTTCTTGAAAAGTTTTTGCATATTTCGCAAAAACATCTTCAAAAAAGACTTCTACGATAGTACCAAACATGATGGGATCACTTACTTTCATCATGGTAGCTTTCAAATGTACAGATAGCAAAAGTCCTTTATTTTTAGCGTCTTCAATTTCTTTCTTAACAAAGGCTTTAAGGGAGGCAATACGCATCACCGAAGCATCAATTATTTCTTCTTTTTTAAGTTTGAGTCCTTGCTTTAATATTTGTTCAGAACCGTCTGCTTTAACCAATACGATATCCGCGGTACACTCTTCATGCACACACACACTTTTCTCAGATCCATAAAAATCTCCTTCGCTCATAGTCGCTACATGAGTAGCGCTATCTGCGGACCATGCTCCCATCTTGTGAGGATGTTTTTTTGCATAATTTTTTACTGCTAAAGGGGCTCTGCGATCGCTATTTCCTTCGCGCAATACAGGATTCACAGCAGAACCTTTTACCTTGTCATAACGCGACTTTGCATCCATTTCGACATCCGTTTTAGGCTCAGATGGATAATCGGGTATTGCATATCCAGCAGCCTGCAATTCGGCAATTGCAGCATTCAATTGAGGGATGGAAGCACTGATATTTGGCAACTTGATGATGTTGGCCTCTGGCGTTTTGGCCAATTCCCCAAGTTCAAATAAATCGTCGTTAATGCGTTGATTTTCCGGCAATAAATCCGAAAATGCAGCCAAAATTCGAGCTGCCAAAGATATATTCCGTGTTTCCACGTTTATACCCGCTGATGCTGTAAACGACCTTACAATTGGCAAAAAACTATAGGTTGCAAGCGCTGGCGCTTCATCGGTGAGGGTATAAAATATTTTTGTCATGGCTACTTTGATTACGTAGTGCGAAGATACCACGATAAATTGTGAATTATCAATTGAGAATAATAGCTTGTTATTAAAGTTTTTATTACATTGCTTGATATCCATTTGGTTGCATTCCTATAAAATCTTAGTCCATTTAGAAAATATTGCTATTTTCGAAACATGATCAAACCCCAAAATGTTGATGATTTCCTCAAAGATGGATGCGGCAGATGTTCGAAAGGTGGAACTCCTAATTGCAAAGTACATACTTGGACTCAAGAACTTCTTTATTTACGCAGATTGAGCCTAGAAAGTGGACTTACTGAAACCATAAAATGGGGCATGCCGGTTTATATGCATAAAGACAAAAATGTTTTTATTATAGCCGCTTTTAAAGAATACTGCAGCATCAATTTCTTCAAAGGAGCCTTGTTAAACGACCCCGAAAAACGACTTCATCGAATGAGTGAAAACACGCAAGACAGTCGTATTTTAAAATTCACGTCAATAGAGGAAGTTCAAAGTCTGGAAGATTGGATTCGCGTATTCATTCAAGATGCGATTCAAATCGAAGATCAGGGAATTAAACTTCCAAAATCAGAAAAAAAAGAATTGCTACTACCCGAAGAACTTCAAAATTTTCTGAATCAAAATGCACCTGTGTCCAATGCCTTTAAATCTTTGACACCTGGCAGGCAAAGAAGCTGGGTGATTTTCATCAATGGGGCCAAACAAAGTTCAACCCGCGAATCACGTGTTTTAAAAGCAGCACCCAAAATATTAGAGGGGAAAGGCATGCACGATTAAGGATTGCAACTATTTTTCAATATCGACCTCAAGTAAAAAAGGCGGTATAAAACCGCCTTTTACTAAACCCAACTAACCAAACGTACTACTTAAGATATGCTTTTAATCCTTTAAATGCTTTGGGCAAATCGTAAATGCCTAGTTTCATTCCAGCTTGAACGTTCATGTGGTGGTTCAATTTAAATCCTGGATTTTGAGGAAAAACCATCGCATCATTCAGGCGATAACTAGCCCCACCGTATAACTTTATAAAACGATTTAAGTTAAGTTCCACATTCATCCCGGGTTCTAAGAAAAAATTGACGTATTCAAAATCATCAGCTCTGCCACCCCAAGGTGAGAAATATTGATTTTCTACCTGGGTTTCTACCACACCAAAATCTATTGGAAAACTCAAATGTACAGCATTATTACGGAGCATTGTATAAGAAATAAAACCACCAACTTGCTGAAAACTCATCCCTTGTTCATTCAACCACAAAGGCTCAATTTTAGGAGCTGTATTGAAAACACTGTGTCCTATGGATGCACCGAGGCTCCAAGTATGATTTAATAAGATTCCAAAACGCAATTGGGCTAATAAAGTTTGCTCCCCTAAAATCTGAGTCGACTGCAATTGTGGACTCACAAAAATCCCCCAAGACTTAACCGTATTATCATTTAAAAGCGTTTTCGGCTCAGTTTGCGCATGTAAAAAAGATTGTGCGACAAACAATAAACTAACAAATAGGGTGGTTTTTTTCATTTTTTTCTAATTTGTTACCCTACTCTACAATAGCTTTGCATGAAAAGTTGCTCTAAAAATTATTTTTTGGGGAAACCTTTATATCCAAAAGGATGTATAGTAGGATACAAGTGCTTCAAAATTCCGATTTACCACAGAATCAAGATTCATGGATTTAAGAAATAAAGAACTGTTAAATCCCCTCATTCAACGTTGCCTTAGAAATGAGAGGCGGGCGCAAAACGACTTATATAAAGCTGTTTTTCCGTATGCCATGAATATTGCGATGCGTTATGCAAAAGATCAAGACGAATCTGTAATTATCGTAAATGACGCATTTTATAAAATGTTCACTTATCTGAAGAATTTCGAAATGCAAGGTGGGTTCAATATTTGGGTGCGTAAAATTGTAGTGAATACGGCCATCGACCATTATAATTCCAAACAAAAATTCAAAGAAGTATTTATTTCTATGCCGGAGGATGTACCTGAAATCCCTGACTTAGATTCTATTTTGGATCATT
Organism: Bacteroidia bacterium; assembly: GCA_965655465.1. Taxonomy (GTDB): domain Bacteria; phylum Bacteroidota; class Bacteroidia; order NS11-12g; family UBA955; genus VMCP01. Next base: position 5,147 of record CBFHGY010000115.1, read on the forward strand.
ACGATGCCGAACATATTTTACAACATATTCAAAATCTCCCCTCTTCCTATCGAATAATATTCTCCCTATTTGCAGTAGACGGGTTTTCCCACAAAGAAATTGCCGAACAACTTGGGATTAGTGAAAGTGCCTCAAAATCGGCTTACCATAAATCTAAAATCAAACTTAAGCAGGCCTTATCTCCTGCAAGTTTCAACCTAAACACAAAACTCCGTTATGAGTAAGGAATCTAATTTCGAATCCAAAATCCGTGAAAAACTCGAATCCAGTTCGGTGCCTTATCGCGATGCATATTGGAATGCCTACCAAGAAAAATACCCACTTCCTTGGTATAAACGCATCTCGTTT
>CBFHGY010000116.1:0-5422 GCA_965655465.1 Bacteroidia bacterium
CCATCAGTTTTTTGATGGCGGTTCCGGTTTGGGATTTGGCGCGTTCTTCTAAAAGCTTCCCAAAAGAAATAAAAGTAATGATTACGGTTGCGGCCTCAAAATATACGTGCGGGTGTATGCCTCTGGCATGCCAAAATTCGGGATACATTAAATTAAATACACTAAAAACAAAGGCTACCCCGGTACTCAGGGCCACAAGGGTATCCATATTGGCATATCCTTGCTTGGCTTGTTTGAAGGCGCCAATGAAAAAAGACTTCCCAAAATAAAAAAGAACGGGAATACTTAAAACGAAGGAAATCCATTTTCCGGGCACCCATTCCATGAAAAACATCCCAAAAATGAAGATGGGAAGGCTGAGTACGGCAGAAGCGAGGGTACGCTTTTTGATATCGTTGTAGGCGCGCTGTTTTTCTGCGGACTGCAGTTCTTGAGCATTTTCGATTTCGATAATCAAATCGTAGCCCACAGCCTGAAGGGCTTGCTGCAGGTCGATTTCGGGAGTGGCATCGTCGTAAGAAATAAGGACCGATTGACTGGCGAAATTCACAGCGGCTTCGTGCACGCCGGGCGTATGCGATAGTATAGATTCCACACTTGATGCGCAGGCTGCGCAGCTCATGCCGGTAACGGGAAAGGTTTGTTTTTTCATGATAGGTTTTAAACCCTGTAAAGGAGATTATTCGAAATTACAAAAAAAGGAGCGCAAGGTTCGGGTTCTTGCGATAAATGTCACAATCGCCAAGTCCTTACAAGACTAACTTTGCGGAAAAGAATCCTTAAAAATCATGAGCGTCGAAATTTTGGCTCGAATACAATTTGCATTTACTGCAGCCTTTCACTACATCTATCCTCCTCTCAGTATTGGCTTAGGGTTGATTATGGTCATTTTTGAAAGTCTTTTTCTCTTGAAAAAAGAAGTTATTTACGAACAGCTCGCGCGTTTTTGGACGAAAATCTTTGCCCTAACTTTTGGAATTGGCGTGGTTACGGGAATTGTAATGGAATTCGAATTTGGCACGAATTGGGCGACCTATTCTAAATATGTGGGGGATATTTTCGGGAGTGCTTTAGCGGCAGAAGGCATTTTTGCTTTTGCACTTGAGAGTGGTTTTCTTGGAATATTGATTTTCGGTTGGAATCGCGTAAAACCTTGGGTACATTGGGTGTCTACCCTAGGCGTATTTTTAGGATCCATGTTTTCGGCAGTATGGATTGTTGTAGCCAACAGTTGGCAGCAAACACCTGCCGGATTTCACATAGTAGGTGAAGGTCTTAATGCGCGTGCTGAGATAACGGATTTTTGGGCCATGGTATTCAATCCTTCGAGTATGGATCGCTTGTTTCATGTTTGGATTGGTGCTTTTTTATCGGGTGCTTTTTTAATCCTTAGCGTTCATGCCTACTATTTATATAAGGGCATACACGTTGAAATTTCTAAAAAAGGACTTCGAATTGCGCTTTGGGTGGCTGCTATTTTCTCGATTGGACAATTGGTTACGGGTCATCATTCCGCAGATGGAGTTGCAATTAATCAACCTGCCAAACTGGCTGCTTTGGAAGGGCATTATCCAGTTTCTTCAAAAGCTGACATGTATCTTTTGGGCTGGGTAGATCAGCAAAAACAGCAAGTGTACGGCATACGCATACCGGGCGGATTGTCTTTTTTACTCCATTATGATACGGAAACACCCGTTACGGGCTTGAATGCCTTTCCAGAAAATGAAAGGCCCAAACAGGTGAATGCGATATTTCAGGTGTATCATATTATGGTGGCCATTGGCATGGCTTTAATAGGTATCAGTCTATGGGGCTTGATACTCTTGTTTAAAGGTAAATTATATCATACAAAATGGTTTTTGGGAGTACTGGTATTTGCGGTTTTCCTTCCACAAATTGCCAATCAAACCGGTTGGTTTGCCGCAGAAATGGGAAGACAACCTTGGGTAGTTTATGGATTATTGCGCACTTCTGACGCATTTTCACAAATGGTTACGGAGAACCAAATTTGGCTTTCATTAATCCTATTTTTCTTGGTTTACAGTTTGCTATTTTTATTATTTATTTATTTGTTAAATAAAAAAATCAAAGCAGGTCCTCATAGCCATATAAATCATCAGCAACGTCCCACTCATTCTGAAATTCCTGAACTTTTTAATTAAATTACCATATGTATACCCAAACAATTTTTGGACTTGATTATCCTACAATTTGGTTTCTAATTGTAGGTGCATTGTTCACGGGTTATGCCATATTAGACGGTTTTGACTTTGGGGCTGGTGCTTGGCATCTTACCTTTAAGAAGGAAATTAGCCGTAGAACGGCATTAAATGCCATTGGTCCTGTATGGGATGGTAATGAAGTTTGGTTGGTCATTGGCGGAGGTGCATTATTCGCAGGATTTCCAGTGGTTTACGCAACCTTGTTTTCGGCTATGTATACGCCCTTTATCCTTTTCCTCATTTTCCTTATTTTCAGAGCAGTTTCGATAGAATTCCGCAGTAAAGAACCTATGTTATGGTGGCGCAAGCTGTGGGATATTACGTATTCGGTCTCCAGTATCGTACTTTCCATCTTGCTCGGGGTGGTAATAGGTAATGTTTTACAAGGAATGCCCTTAGATCAAAATCAAATGTACAGCGGATCCAGTTTTTGGGGATTTCTAAAGCCTTTCCCAATTTTAGTGGGCATTTCTACTCTTGCTCTTTTCATGACGCATGGGGCTATTTATTTACTTTTAAAAACCGAAGGTCGGTTGTATGCCCGCATTGCTGTAAGTTTAAGACGGTCCATTGTTTTTTTCCTTTTAAGTTTTACGTTAACTTCATTATATGCATTGGTCTTTCTACCCCATCTCACCCAAGTATTTAAAGACCAACCTCTTTGGTTTATGGTTCCAATATTCGCTATTTTAAGCATGGCCAATTTGCCCAGATTAGCGTTAAAGCATAAATACCGGGAGGCATTTGCATTCTCATCAATTTCTATTGCATTACTGTTTATGATCGTGGCAATAAACCTATATCCTAATTTACTTATTTCGAATATAGATCCAAAATACCATATTGATATTTACAAGGCCGCGGCATCTGAAAAATCTTTAGGGATCATGATTTTAATGGCTGCTATTGGCACTCCATTAGTTTTGAGTTATACCTTGATAATCTATTACACTTTCAGAGGTAAAGTTAAAATCGACGAAAGTAGTTATTAAAATGCAATTTGATGCTGTATTTTTGATACATAACATGATTTCTCGAATGACCTTGAATCCATTAGGTTCATTGCAAAACCGCTTAAGTGGAAAGCGTATTTTTGGTACACTAATATTTTTCGTTCTCCCCCTCTTAGCCTAATATACCTTTACCGGAATTACCCGAATTTTAGTTGGTTTTTCGCTAAAAATACAAATACTTATTTGCGTGCAAAGGAAGACAGGTCTTCATTATTCCCGTACAAAACAAGGATATCATTGTCACGCAATTCCCAATCATCGGAGGCAACTCCTTGAATTTCAGAAACGGTTTTGGTTTTCCCCAAAAGACTTTTTACCTCATTTTTCTTGATGATCGTTAATACCAAGAGGTTGTATTTACCTTTCCAATCGATACTTCCTAAAGTTCGACCTACAAATTTAGCCGGAACACGTACTTCAATGAGAGAGTATTCTTCATTGAGTTCGAAAGAATCTACCACATCGTTGAGGCATAATTTTTTGGACCAACGTTCAGCGGTTTCTTCTTCAGGATGTACAATTTCATCTACTCCGATTGCTTGCAATACTTTTTCATGTAGCGGATTGATGGCACGGCTTATCAATCGGTTAACTCCCATATTTTTCAACATCGCTGTAACCATGATATTGGCTCCTTGATCTTCACCGATTGCAACAATTGAAATATCGGTTTCTTTCCAGGGTAATCCGCGCATGGTGTATTCATCGGTGGCATCCATACAGATGGTATGTGACAACTTTTCTTTGAGGTTTTCAACCTTAGACATGCTGGTGTCGATACCAATTACTTCGTTCCCTAGGGCAGTTAACTTTTCACCCAGCGGGGCGCCGAAATTACCTAAACCGATAATGATGTATTTCATGCTTTACAATCTTAGTTAATATTAATGTCTTCTTTAGGATATCGATAACTCTTTTCCTTAGTTTTCTTAATAAACGCCAATAAAAGGGTTAACATACCTACCCGGCCAATAAACATAATCCCCATGATTACTATTTTTGCTTTATATCCTAAAAGCGGGGTTATTCCAAGGCTCAAACCGGCTGTACCAAAAGCCGATACCACTTCAAAAGCAACGTCGCGGGTTGCCAATTGAGGTTCTAAAATGCGTATGCTTAAAATTCCCAAGAAAATAATTAGCAGCGATAAATAGACTACGGCAAAAGCCCGACGGACTGAATTATTTGAAATTTCACGGCGGTAAATTTCAATACGGTCTTTACCTTTTGCCATACTGAACACGTTTAATATCATGATGGCCAAGGTGCTGGTTTTGATACCACCTCCTGTACCTGCGGGGGAAGCTCCAATCCACATCAATCCCATGGTAAGCATAATTGCCGGCATGGTGAGCTGGTTCATATCAATATTATTAAAACCTGCAGTTCGAGGTGTTGTGGCTTCGAACAGCGCCACAATCCACTTAGACCAACCCTCGTGTTGCGCTAAGGTACTGTGTGCTTCCAACCGATAAAAAACCAGGGTTCCAAAAAAAATCAAACCCAGCGCAGTAATTAAATTTATACGCGAATTGATATTAAATACCCACGGTCGGTATTGACCGCGTGTTCTTGCAAATAGCGTTTTACGTATCCAATATCTCAAGTATTCAACCGTATTGGCTACAATGGGAAATCCCAATCCGCCAAAAACAAAAGTGGCTATTAATATCAGTTGAAACCCATAATTAAAGGCAAAATCCCCTGTATAAACGCTCCCAGAAAGCGTTGAGAAACCGGCGTTACAAAACGCAGAAACGGCGTGAAAAGCAGAAAAGAAGACCTGTTCATTCCAAGAGTGAAAGTCTTTGGGGTTTAAGGAAAAATAAATTGCACTGGCCGACAATAATTCTACGACCATGGTAATTCCGATAATATACCGCAGGGTTCTGAAAACCTCAGAAAGACGGTTCGAAGAATTGATGTCGCTTAGGGCCAATTGATTTTCATAAGAGGCGCCCCCTTTAAAAAGGTAAGAGAAATAACTGGCAAAAGTGAGTATGCCCAAACCTCCTATTTGAATCAAGGCCATAATTACGGATTGGCCAAAAACCGTAAAATGAGTTCCCGTATCCACAACGACCAGTCCGGTAACACATACGGCGCTAACAGAAGTAAACAGGGCATCAATAAACGTTATTCCTTCATGGGTAGATCGGGGAGCCATGAGTAAAAATGCTCCCAAAA
>CBFHGY010000117.1:0-5399 GCA_965655465.1 Bacteroidia bacterium
CCTGGGGGAACTCAGCCTGTCTTTCGTTCTGGCGTCCCTTTCTGGGATCGCAATCATTATTTCGTCGGCTTCAACAGCAATTTCTTCGCTCATCGTATGTATAATTTCTGAATCGACGATTACCGGAACTTCCTTTGTGGCTATAGATGGGGCTCTTTTTTCGAGGGTTCGCGGCGCCATTCCCACAGCCATATCAAATACCTTAGTGCTTCCGGTTTTGCCAAGGGGTGCCGCGAGACTTAAGGCATCATTTCCGTAAGTAAATGGATCTGTGGGTAATTTCAAATCGTTGGAACCAATATTTAATAGGGCGCGCTTGGACCAAAGCACTTGAGAACCGTTCATTTTAGCAATACGATACACACCGGGCTTATCAATTTGGAAATTTACATGGCCAAAGACATCGCTTTGTGCACAATCCTCTATATTGTTAGATGCATCTAATAGGTATATAATTTTGGAAGAATCCTTGAATTTTTTGTTTAAAATCTTAGGGTTAACACGAGGTGTATTACCAGAATCTTTTGTAGAAATAACGCTCCCAAGCAAATAGTTCTTATTGACTTCTATATCGCCCCGTTTAATAGGTCCGGTTGACTCCACAATGGAGTCTGTGTGGTCAAAAGTTTTGTCTTTAAAGGTTTGAAATGTTTTTAATTTCCCCCAAGATGAAAACGCTTGAAAAGCAGTAAATCCCAGAACCGTTATTAATCCGATACTTTTTAATGTTGTTGTGTTGAATTGTGATTTCATGGGGGTAGATACGAATGTAAGGGAAAAGGTAAATGAAAAATGCATAAAATAATTTGAAAAAAGAACGGTGCGAATGCCATTAACTTTGCATAATGCTATTGCCTGAATGCATAGTATTCAACTTTTGCCAGAAATTCAGCAGCTTTACCTAATCGATAAAACATGTTAAATTTTATGTATGTTTGATTCCTTTTATCTTAGTCAAACCTTTAATAAGCACCTTATGGAAAATGAAATTCAACGGTATAATCAAGCTCAAAAAGCTCCCTTCAATGCAATTGCAGATATTTTAGAAAGGATTATTAAAATTGGTTTGCCTGAAGCAGAATTTAAAATTTGGCATGCACATCCTGTATGGTTCCTAGCAGGTAATCCCATAGTAGGTTATAGTGTTCAAAAGAAAGGACTCCGTTTGATGTTTTGGAGTGGAGCCGATTTTAGCGAACCCCGGCTAATACCCTCTGCAGGGAAATTTAAAGATGCATCGATTTTTTATTCTCAAATTGAAGAAATCCAGCAAGAAGAAATCATCACATGGTTGGAAAAATCCAGAATAATTCAATGGGATTATAAGAACATTGTTAAAAGAAAAGGAAAGTTGGAACGCCTTTAAATAGGCAATTCGTTTGTTTATTTTACATGCCAAATTCCAAATTGAAGGAATCGTCATAACGACAATTACTCGAATCGGTTATCTTTGCCCTTGCAATGGCAAATAAAAAATATTTCGATGCATTGTCTTACCACGCGGAAGGTAGGCCTGGGAAGATAGAGGTGGTATCCACAAAACCAACGCGCACACAATTTGATTTGGCCTTGGCATATTCACCCGGGGTGGCCGAACCTTGTGAGAGAATTGCAGAAAATAAAGAAGACGTTTATAGATATACCGCTAAAGGAAATTTAGTAGCTGTAATTTCCGATGGAACTGCGGTTTTAGGACTGGGTAATATTGGTCCTGAAGCCAGTAAACCCGTAATGGAAGGTAAAGGGGTGCTTTTCAAACTCTTTGCAGATATTGATGTTTTTGATATCGAATTGAATTGCGATAACGTAGAAGATTTTATACGGACCGTTAAGGCTATGGAACCTACGTTTGGGGGAATTAATCTCGAAGATATTAAAGCGCCTGAGAGTTTCGAAATTGAAGAACGACTGAAAGCAGAGCTGAACATTCCGATAATGCACGACGATCAGCATGGAACGGCAATCATCTCTGGTGCTGGATTAATCAACGCCCTCCAAATTGTAAATAAGCGCATAGAAGAGGTTAAATTGGTTGTAAATGGAGCAGGAGCTAGTGCTATTGCATGTACGAAGTTATTTACTGCACTTGGCGCCAAAGTGGAGAATATTGTCATGCTCGATTCCAAAGGCGTTATTCGTTCAGATCGAGCAGATTTAGATAAATATAAGTCTCAATTCGCTACCCAAAGAGATATTCATACCTTGGAAGAGGCTTTGGTTGGTGCTGAAGTTTTTGTGGGTTTGAGCAAAGGCAATATTCTTTCCCCAGAAATGATTCTTTCCATGGCTGCCAATCCTATTGTCTTTGCCATGGCAAATCCAACCCCAGAAATAGATTACCATTTGGCAATTCAAACCCGACCCGACTTAATAATGGCAACGGGTAGAAGTGATTACCCCAATCAAGTAAATAACGTATTGGGATTTCCCTTTATATTCCGAGGCGCTCTAGATGTAAGAGCCACTGAAATTAACGAAGAAATGAAGTTGGCCGCCGTACGTGCAATCGCGTCTCTAGCGCATGAACCCGTGCCTGAAGTTGTAATGATGGCATATAACGAGTCTAACATGAGTTTTGGACCCACCTATATCATACCCAAACCCATGGATCCTCGTTTGATTACCACCGTGGCTCCAGCAGTTGCTAAAGCAGCCATGGATAGCGGAGTAGCCAAAGCGCCTATTTCCGATTGGGAAGGATATAAAAATCACTTAAGAGAGCGATTAGGTATTGACAACGATTTTGTGAATCGTTTGATGATGAAAGCCAAAAAAGACCCTAAAAAAGTGGTTTTTGCAGAAGCGGATAATGTGCGTATTCTTCGAGCTGCTCAAGGGTGTTATAACGATAAAATTGCAATGCCTATTCTTCTTGGAAAACCGGAAGTTATAGAAGCCATGATGGTCGAAAACAACATCCAAATACCTGGAGTTCAAATTATCGATCCCCGCAGAGAAGAAGAATTGCGTCAAACATTTGGTGAAATACTTTTCCATAAAAGAGGTCGTAAAGGGGTCACCCGCTATGAAGCGGAATATCAAATGCGCAACCGCAATTATTTTGGATCTATGATGGTAGAAACCGGCCATGCGGATGTATTTATATCAGGTCTCACACGAAGTTATCCCTTAGCACTTAAACCAGCCTTAGCCAGTATTGGAATGAGTTCCGACACGCAAAGAATTGCAGGAATGCATATCATGATGAGCAAAAGTGGACCCATTTTCTTCGCCGATACTACGGTAAATGTTGAAATGGACGAGGAGGAAATGTATTGCTTGGTGAAAAATGTGTACAATCGCGTTAAATCCTTTCAAATTGAGCCCAAAATAGCCATGATTTCCTATTCGAATTTTGGCTCTAACAATGGAGAATCACCCGAAACTATAAGGAGGGTGGTAAAGCGTTTGCATAAAAACGAACCTCATATCATTGTAGATGGTGAAATGCAACCCGTTTTTGCACTAGATGGCGAACAACGACACGAGCTATATCCCTTTAACAAATTAGGAAAAGAATCTGCCAATACCTTTATTTTTGCGGATTTAAATGCAGCCAATGCCGCATACCAATTGTTGAGAACCATGGGGGGAAGCGAGGCCATAGGACCTGTTTTATTAGGTATGAACAAAACCGTTCATATTTTACATCACAGTTCTACCGTTCGCGAAATCATGAATATGGTTGCTTTAGCGGTTTGTGAAGCACAAGATCGTGCAAAAAAATAATGGATATCCGGAAAATCGAATATAAATCGACGGAGTACTTTCAAGCTTTGGCGCTGCGAGATTCGATATTGCGCGCGCCTTTAGGCTTGTTTTTTTCTGAAGAAGATATTCGCTCAGAATCTACGTATATCCATTTTGGTGCCTTTTTAAATTCAAAAATCATTGCAACCGCGCAATGGGTTCAAGTCGATAATAATACGTATAAACTGCGTCAAGTTGCGGTTGATTCATTGCAACAAGGTATGGGCATAGGCTCTAAATTAATTGATTTTTTAGAAAACTGGGCCAAATTACAAAGAGCCCAATTAATGGAACTTCATGCTCGAGAAAGCGCCGTAGATTTTTACCTTAAAAAAGGATACGCAATCCAAGGCGAGCGCTTTTTTGAAGTGGGTATTCCTCATTATTACATGTTTAAACGTTTTTCGTCTTGATAATTTGCAATTTGTCCAATTTACCAAGCTAGAAGACCCTACCTTATCGTATTTTTGCACTTTAACAATCAAAACATTATAAAAATCAACCCCTTTTGAACAAAAATCAATTATGAATACCCTAATAACACTATTGCAGTTCTTCGCTGCACTCGGACTGCTTGTTACCTTGCACGAGCTTGGTCATTTTTTAGCTGCACGTGCTTTTGGCATTAAAGTGGAAAAATTCTATCTTTTCTTTGATGCCTTTGGGGTGAAACTCTTTAAGTTTACCAAAGGCGATACCGAATATGGCATTGGTTGGTTGCCTCTTGGTGGCTATGTGAAAATAGCCGGTATGGTAGATGAAAGTTTGGATAAAGAACAACTGAAATCGGAACCAGAGCCCTGGGAATTTCGTTCAAAGCCCGCATGGCAGCGTTTGATTGTGATGATTGGTGGGGTAGTAGTTAACGTGATTTTAGGAATTGTGATCATTTCGGGATTAACCTTTTCACAAGGGGAAACGTATGTGCCTACTGAAGCTATAAATCAACGTGGAGGTATTTATGTTAATCCAGAAGCTCAGAAATGGGGCCTTCAAACCGGTGATCAAATTGTAGCGCTGAACGGTGAAAAAGTCGATAACCTCATGGGGAGTTTCATGAATCCGGATTTTTTAACCGGCACCGAGAAAAAGGTAAGTCTCATCCGAGACAATAAAACCCTAGAAATCTCACTCCCCGATAATTTAGAAAACTCATTCTCTATGTCTAGCGATTTGCCCTTAATTGCTCCGCGTTATCAATTCAAAGTGAAACGAGTGGTGGGAGGAAGTCCAGCGGATAAAGCAGGTGTTGCCGATGGAGAGGCCTTTATAGCAATAGATTCTCAAAAATTTGGTTCGTTTTTCGAATTCAAGGAATTGTTAACTCAAAAAGCCGGGCAAACAGCTGAATTTAGCGTTCAATCTGCAAAAGGCGATACACGTAGGGTGTATATCACTATTTCTGAAGCGGGAACCTTAGGTTTTCAACCTGAAATATTGGGATTTGAAGGAGCTGAAAAGAAAATCTCATATTCAGCAGGTAAATCTTTAGTACTGGGAACTCAAAAAAGTTATGACCTTATTGCCGCTAACGCAAAAGGATTGGGTAAAGTGGTTTCAGGAAAAGTAGATGCAAAAAATTCTCTGGCGGGACCAATTGGTATCGCTCAAATGTATGGACCTACCTGGGATTGGATTAATTTTTGGAC
>CBFHGY010000118.1:0-2655 GCA_965655465.1 Bacteroidia bacterium
AAACCATCTTACATGCGTTTCCGTTCCTTGGTTTCCTACAGAAGATAAAAACTCGCGTTACCTAATCAATGAAATTGTGGTCGGGGAAGAATCGGATATCGATTTAAATGGAAATAGGCTCAGTCATTTTGAATTGTATTTAAATGCGATGCAGGCATGCGGAGCGGATACTAAGGGAATTCAAACCTTTGTGGCGGCACTGCAGGCCGGAAAAAATATGGATGTTGCTTTTGAAGAGGCCCATACGCCCATTGCAGCTCAAGAGTTTGTGCGATTTACCTTTGAAGTAATTGGTGAACAGAAGCCCCATTTATTGGCTGCCGTATTTACATTCGGTCGGGAAGACTTAATCCCCGATATGTTCCATTCTATTATTGAAGATATCGATAAGCAACTGCCAGATACGGTGTCTTTATTCAAATATTATTTGGACAGACATATCGAAATCGACGGAGATCACCACAGCCATTTGGCTTTGCAAATGACGGCCAATTTGTGCGGAGACAACGATCAGAAATGGGCAGAAGTAGCAGAGATCAGTTTGAAAAGTTTGCAAAAAAGAGCAAGTTTATGGACGGGAGTCTTGGATGCTATTTCTTGAGTAAATAGGGCATATTACCATTGAATTTCTACCGGGGTTTTATCGTATCCAAAATGCGCCTTCATGCTTTGTGTCGCATTGGAGTCTCCTAAGCTCAAGTCGATGTCATTCATGGTAAACTGGCAGGGATGTTCATATCCGGCGGCATGGGCTAAATCCAACATTTCCTTGCGATAGGTACTGGCATATTGTGCAAATCGGTCCGATTTTAAAGGCACGTTGATTCCCCTTTCTAACCATTTATTTTGTGTGGCAACGCCAGCAGGACATCGGTTAGTATGACAAACCTGAGCTTGAATACAACCTATTGACATCATGGCTTCACGGGCTACATTTATCATATCCACCCCTAATGCCATTGCCTTGATCCCATTTGCGGGCAATCCCAATTTGCCTGCACCTATCCATACCAAACGGTTTTCGATACCTTTTGATTGGAAAAGTTTATAAACAGTGCTGAATCCATAAAAGAAGGGTAGGGACACATGATCTGCAAAACTTGGAGGTGCCGCCCCAGTACCCCCTTCGCCGCCATCTATCGTGATAAAGTCTGGGCCTGTGTTTCGAACAATCATACCTTCGGCAAGGGCTTCCCATTGCGATAGTTGACCTACTGCAGCTTTAATTCCCACGGGCAATCCCGTTTTTTTGGCTATTTTTTCAATAAAATCCAATAACCCATCCACCGAAGAAAAAGCGCTGTGATAATGGGGGGATAAAGCAGCTTTCCCAATAGGAATATGTCGGATTTCTGCAATTTCTTTGGAAATTTTAGATGCCGGTAAAACCCCTCCTTTTCCAGGCTTTGCACCTTGTGATAACTTGATTTCTATCGCTCGAACAAAAGGATTGTTTTCTACCAGTTTTTCTAATTTATCAATTGAGAAATTTCCCTCATCATCTCGAACCCCAAAATATCCAGTGCCAATTTGAAAAATAACGTCTGCACCATTGCTATGATACATGGAAAGTCCGCCTTCACCGGTATTGTGCATGGCGCCCGTTTTCTTGCAACCGATATTCAAGGCTTCAACCGCTCGACCGGATAAGGAGCCGTAGCTCATCGCAGACACATTGATTATTGATTTTGGCTTGAAGGGCCTTTTACGCTTATTATACGCTCCCAATGTTTTCACCACCGGCAAATAATCGTTTTGCAAAGTGCTGGGGTGATTGTCATCTGGGCGGTATGCAAATAATGCGGGTTTAATGAAATGAAAATTCGGTGCATGTATGTCCTTGTCTGTTCCAAAACCTTCGTAATTATTTTCCCGCTTTGAACTTGCATATATCCAAGAACGTTCGCTTCTGTTGAAAGGCAATTCTTCTCGGTTATTAGCCACAATATATTGCCGCATTTCAGGACCAATTTTTTCTAATAGATAGCGGATGTGTCCAATTACCGGGAAGTTGTGTTTAATGGTATGTTGTTTATTGAAAAATATGTCTTTTACCGCAATAAAGGCGATCAGGAAAAGCGGCCAAGCCCACCAAGATAAATTTAAAATCCAATCCATACACCAAATATACCCATTACAATTGGGGCCTATTAATTTAGTCACCGTGTTTGACGATATTTTTATGTTTTTGGCGAAAATGCATCCTAAATTGCAGGACAAATGCGTTTCCCTATTATCCCCCAAGGAATTCAACGTTTTATTACGCCGTCTGTCGTTTTGATAATAGGGGGTATATTGGCGCTGCTCTTGCATGCTCACCGCAATTCCGTTTTCGCTGAAGGCGATTTAGGGTGTTTTATGGCCATTGCCCAGCAAATGACACAAGGTGCGTGGCTATATGACGGTGTGTGGGATAATAAAGCACCAGGGGTGTTTCTGCTGCACGCCGCAGCGCAATTATGCACTCGAAATCCGAATTATCCCCTCTGGATTACCCAAATTTTAATTCTTCTCATGGCCTCAAGCGCAGCATACCGTTTCCGCAGCGCACCAACATATAAAGCAGTAATCATTGGAATAGGTGTCGCTTATTTTATTCTTAAAGGATTCCTTTTTTGGGAAATGAGCTTCATTGGTGGCTTTACCGAAGAATGG
>CBFHGY010000118.1:2665-5183 GCA_965655465.1 Bacteroidia bacterium
AGCAACGGCTTGGTTTTTATTCGATGCGTCGAAATCCCCAGGTATTTTGATGCTTTCTGGATTGGCTTTTGGCGCCGCTATTTTTATCAAAGAGCCCTTTGCCCTATTTTACCCGATATTTTTAGCCAGCGGCTGCTACCGTTCGATTTGGCTTCCCAAGAAAATAGCAGTATGGCACGGTGCCACCGTTTTACCCTGGTTGCTTTTTGCCTTGATTTACCTGTTAACGGGCCGCTTTCACTACCTCGTTTCCTACTTACAAGGCGCTTTTCTGTATTCGGGGGAAGCGGGTTCTGGCTTGAGTAGTTTTAAACCGCGTTGGGAACACATTTCCCAATTTTTTAATCCCTGGATCTTGGAAATGGAATCTTGGCGGAGGTTGATAATCTTCCTCATGGCCACTCGTGTCCTCTGGCTTTTGTTCCTTCGGTACCGCTTTGCCAAAATTTACGATATAGGTTCTTGGTATTTGGCTTGGGGACTTGCCCTTTTGGCGGGTATGGTTTTCATGAGCTTGGGAGCCCATGGATATCTGCATTATGCCATCCCCTTTACCGCGGTGTATACGTTTGGATTTGTATTGTTTTGGGTAGATGGTATTCAATCCCTATCGAGGTATTCAGGAAACGTTTTTGCCCCTTGGCTTTTTTTAGGAAGCGCGTTACTGTTTCGGTATCAGAATGAAATTCACGCCCCCTCAAATCAGGCCTTAAATCAGAACCTTCAAAGCGTTGAAATACGCGAAATTTGGAATAAAATCCCTCAAAAAAGCCGGGTTTATGTAGATCATGAACATTTCGGTCGCTTTTATTTTTACCTTAATGCCAAACGGGTTTCACGCTATCCCGTTCCTTATTATACCTATTTTTACAACCCAACAGACAATCAAAGGCCGGATTTAATAGCTCATAGGGTTCGTTTTAAAACGGATTTCCCCCAAAATCCTCCAGAATTTATTCTAACTACGCAACGAAATAAATGGGGCTCAGTATTCGATTTTACCCAATTAACCCCCTGGCTTGATGCGCATTATTCCCTAAGCGATTCTATTTCCAACGCAAAGTATACCGTGTATATTAAGAAATACCATCCTTGAAATTTTACGACTTCATAGCCCCTTTTTACCCCATATTACACCGTTTGAGCATGCCATCAAAATCGCGATTACATGCGCAAGTGCAAAGGCAAAGACCAGGTAAATTGCTCGATATCGGTTGCGGGAACGCCCGTTCTTGGTCCCAATGGCGAAAGCACGAATGTTGGGGCATAGATGCCTCCGCTCAAATGTTGCAAGCAGCTCCGAAGGAATTTCAAGAGCGACTTAGGCAAGCCAATGCCGAGGATTTGCCTTTCCCAGATGCTGCGTTTGATGTAGTTATTATGGCCCATGTTTTAAGTACAAGTTCCCAACCCATTTATATTCTGAATGAAGCGTATCGCATTCTTAAACCTGGAGGGGTGCTGTTAATTCAAAATCACGATTCACTAAATTGGAGATTTACAGACACGCTGTTCAGTCCCTTTGCTCGACTGCTAAACGTGAATTTGCCTTTTTTTCTAATGGACTCGATAACGGAAAGTCCATTTCAACTTGTAGAATCTGAAAATTTGGGTCGATTATCCTATTTCAAATTAATAACTTTGCGCAAGCCGTGAAGATTAAATATTACATTATTGGCATTTCCTTACTTCTCAGTCTCTTTGTGTATGTGTTTTACCGGACTGAACAAACTTTAGTGAATTATTTATGTATTCAAATGGTGGGCGGAGATATGTTTTCACTAAGTCGAATTTGGATGCATAAACATATCACCCTGTCGGCATTTCAAAGGTACTCACTGCCGGAAGCATTATGGATTTTATCGATTACCCTCCTGTCTAAACGTTATGTAATTAAATGGGGGCGTTTTACGTTTTCCTTATTGTATCTGCCCTTGATCTTAGCATTCGGATTTGAGTGTTTTCAGTTTTTAGGGTGGTCTCCCGGCCAAGCCGACATAAACGATTTGGTAGGGGGGATATTATTTTGGATAATCGGGGTGTTGCTGTTCCCAGAACGGGATCCTAAAATTTCTTTATTCAAAAACATGAATATTCATTCGCTATTATGCACGGGAACGTACGCCGTTGTATATTTGGCCCACGTAATCAAAGGATAAATGCCCATATCCCCCAAAATTTCTGTCGAAAAACCCTTTAAAGTATTGCGATATGTGCAATTAGTACTTTCCTTTTGGGGGGTGTTTTATTGGATTCAACATGGTGCATTTACAGCAGAGGTTGATACCAATGTACATGCGGAAATAAATTTTTACCGCGGTTTGATGACCCTGCATTTCTTTTTCGGTTTGCACTCTTTTGCAATTCTTTTACAAAAGAAATTTACCTGGAAACGATGGACAAAAGAAATAGTTTGGCGCTTGGCGCAACTTTATATTATTGTACTGCCTCATTGGGGTTTAATAGAATGGTTTACTTCTGATTATCTTTTCATTTTTGGATATGTTTTCTTGGTGAA
>CBFHGY010000119.1:0-5068 GCA_965655465.1 Bacteroidia bacterium
ACCCGCCTGTATGGCCTTTAAAATAGCATCATCGGAGGTGTAATGCGCACTCACCCCTTTCATATTCATCGCATCTGTGATGATGAGTCCCTCAAATCCCATCTTTTTGCGCAACAAATCATGCACCACCGCGCGCGACAGCGAAGAGGGCATGTTTTCGCGATTGTCGAGGAATGGGATTTTCAAATGCGCCACCATGATGCTTTTCACGTCGGCATCGATCAACGCTTCAAAAGGAGTCAACTCTTTTTTGAGCGATTTTTTATCGTGATTTACTAAGGGCAGTTCTTTGTGCGAATCGGCAATGGTATTTCCATGTCCGGGGAAATGCTTGGCACAGGCCCAAACGCCCGATGCTTCTAGGCCTCGGTGGAACGCCGTTGCCAGCGGATTTACGGATGAGGCATTTTCTCCAAAACTTCGGAAGCCGATTATGGGATTGTTGGGGTTGGTATTTAAATCTACAACAGGGGCAAAATTGATGTGCACGCCCAAGGCGTTGAGCATGCGTCCTTGTGATTTACCAATCTCAAAAGCGTAATCTGCGTCTTTGGTGGCTCCGATACTCAATGGATACGGATACTTGGGCACGTGATCGAGTCTCATCGCAGGTCCCCATTCTGCATCCATACCTATTATAAGAGGAATTTTAGCTTGCTGTTGGTAATAATTAACGGCCATATTGTGCGTGGCCGCTGTACCTTGAAAAAAGATGATGCCGCCCACTTGGAAGGTTTCAACGGCTTCTATGGTTTCCGAACTCAGCAGCGCGTCGCGCGTCCATGCGGGAACCATGAGCTTTTGGGCAATCATTTGCTCAAATCGGAGGGTATTAAGGAGGCTATCGGCCCATTTTTGACTTTGTTTTTCTGAGGGATATTCGTATTGGGCGTTGAGGTTAATAGAGTCTAGAGATAATACAGTCAATATGAACATGTAAAATCTTAAATGGTAAAAAGTAAAAAGAGCAAACTTGATGAAATGTCTCATTCCCTTGCAAAACAAATAAAAAATACTCGGTTTACACGGATTTTCACTAAGAAACATTTTGATTGAGGGTGTATAATTTTGATTAACCTTAATATTAAGAAAATATGGGTTCTCCTATATGATGAAATAGATTAACTGATAATTTATTACTTTTGCTGCCGAAAAATAAATTATACAATGATTAAAACCTTACTCAATCGTAAACTTACATTAATAGTAGGTGCAATTTTATTCATCTTGCCAGGTTTGAATGCCCAAATAATGCATCCAAATAAGCACATTACGGGCAGTCTTAAACAAGAACGCCAACTGGTCAAATACGATATAAAATCTAAAATATCGGACGTTCAAAAGCGCGACAAATGGAATCCATCACTATGTGCGGTAGACACCTCACTGTATGCAGATATTGGATCTTCAAGCGATTATCGTTTGGTGTTTTTAGGTAATAACCAAGATTTGGGCATCTTTTTTAATGCGCCACAGGAAATTACTTTAAACGGATTTCGCTTCTATGCATTCTTACCATGGGATACAATAGCCAAAATAGAATCTGTAGACGTATGGTGTAAAATATATAAAGCAGGAATTGATTCCTTACCAACAGGTCGTGCTATTGACTCTGTTAAAGTTACAATCGATACCATTCAAGGATCATTAAATTTTGTAAATACCCTTTATGATGTAGTATTTGCTACTCCTCTTACAATTGATTACAATTATATCATTGCAATAGAGAATAGCGGATCGGGTGCAAATGCTGCAAATGTAGTTACCAATAATTGGACAAACGCCGATGGATTGGGACTCAATCTTTCTAAAATACGATTGAACAATCGTTGGTATCATTCTAGAGACGTTAATATAGATGGTGTTACTTTTGATGCAAACTTTATAATTGCACCCTTTGTGAAATATACCTTAGGGGCAGATTTTACGTATACCGACCAATGTTATGACAAACTAGACTCACTTCGATTTACCAATCAATACAAGCAATCGGTTGTGTCGAGTCCGTTTTACAATGAATATGCATCCTATGAATCAACTGGCTATGGTGAATGGTGCCATTCTTGGTATTTCAATGACACAGCGGTTTTAGCAGATAAGTTTCATGGGGTTTACAAACCAAATAATAAATACAATGTAAATACAAAGCTGTTGAGTTATTTGGTGCCCTATTCTCGAAACGTAGATTTGTGTTACGATTCTTCACAAGTCTTAATATATTTTAGACCTGATAGACCGAAATTAACCGATACCAATGGTTGTATTAATGCCAATGAAGCTCTAAACCTTGAAAAAAATGCCGAAGTGAACTACTATTGGTTTTTGGATTCTTCGAGTTTTAACTCATTTAATACTGGAAATCAATACACTATCAATAATTTCAACAAGGATGTTACGTATTATATTACAGCCGAAAATAGAACAAACTCCACTTGTTATTGGGAACTTGAACCCGTAAGCTTCAAGCTTACCGCATATCCCGACACGTTCAACCTTAAAACAGGCAGTGTGAATGTATGTACAGGAGCATTTGCTGTATTAGAAGGGCAATCGAATCGTGGAACCGTTTGGTGGTATGACGTAGCTTCCGGCGGAGAACCTCAATTTAAAGGGAATGTATTTCAAACCCCCTCGCTAAATAGCAATATCGATTACTATGCGGAGGCTAATAATTTGGGCTGTGCAATAAAATCGGGTCGTGTTAGGGTTCCAATAACTGTTTTGGCGGGATTTGCCCCAGCAGTTCCAACTATTACTGGAAATAACCCGGTATGTGTTGCATTATCAGGTACAAATCAAGTTACCTTGAATGCCACTCCGGCCTCGGGCTCTTCTGTGAGATGGTTCAGCAGCCCAACATCAAGTACACCCGTTTCAACACAGAATAATTATACAGTAGATTTATACGATCGTGGAGATATTTATATGTATGCGCAATCGTGGAACGGTGCTTGTGGGTCGAGCAAACTGCCTATTAAAGTTAGAGGAAATAGAGTCCCCGAATTATTAGCAACACGCGCAGAAGACGGTTGCTTCGGCGATTCTCTAAAATTATCGGGATTTGCCAATTGGGGACAGATAGATTGGTATTTAGATACTGCTAAAACAGCAAAATCTGTAGCAACGGGGAATTTTGTAAATATCAAACCAATCGATAGTGGATCACAAATAGTTTACGTTAAAGTAAGAGAAGGCGATTGTTTCAACGATTCTTGGTATTCGGTAAAGGTAATGGTTAAACCTACATTATTGCCCAAATCAATTGTAGCCGAAAGCGTATGCCGAGGTTCAGATGCCAATATGGCTCTAAAAGGATTGAATAAAGAAACGTCGATATTGTGGTACGAAACAGCCAATTCTGACTTGGTTATTTCTGGAGATTCTCTGCTTAACCTAGGTCGAATTTTTAATCCAACCACTCGATTTTTTGAAACATTGTACCGGGGTTGTCGTTCTGAGCGCAAATCTGTAAATGTAAATGTTTTGGATCAGCCTGTTGCAGGTTTCAGGATTTCATATCCTACCGTGCAATCGATTTCTTTAGAGCCGATTAATACCCGTAATATCACTATCGATTGGGATTTTGGGGATGGAAATTCAAGTGCGAATTTACAGCCTTCGCATACCTACACAGCAGCCGGAAAATATACCGTAACGATGATTGCGAATAGCACATTGTCTGATTGCGCTGATACGAGCAAAGCAGAAGTACAAGTGGAACTTAATGGAATAGAAAATATAGCCCATAGTGCCCATATCTATCCCAATCCTGTTCTAGCCGGTTCGGATCTTTATTTTAGCATTTCCAATAACGAGGCTGTTTCTGCCATGAGAATTTTGGATCTGAGTGGTCGTTTGGTATTCGAAAGTAATTCTTTAAAAGTTCCATTTGTGCGTATTCCAGAGAATTTAACCGAAGGGCTTTATGTGGTTACTTTGGCTACGAATTCCGCTCAATATACCCAACGTATTCAAGTATCTAAGCACTAATTTATTCTTCTATCTTTTATAGAAGAAATATGCTAAAATAACTCTAAAAGGCCGCCTTCAAAAGCGGCCTTTTGATTATCAACGTACTCTCCAAATTATATTACACCACCCGCGGGTCCTTCCGCAAAGGCATTTTTTCCATCTTTACGATTTCTACCGCTAATACCCCAAAATCGTGTACCACAGTGCCCCAAACCCTATAAATGCCGCGGCCTTTAAACGGAAATTTGGCCACTACCGGCGGAAAATGCACCGTATCAAAGAAGTAGCCATCCCGATCCAGCCAAGTACCAAAATTCATTTCTTTGCCCCCAGCCGTTCGAGTCGGTTTTACCGTGACCAATTGCCCTTCGAGATAGACAGACTTCCCCAGAAGAGAAAAAAGATGCTTACTGCGCACGGTCGAGGCGGGTATGGCATCCCATTCTACGAGTTCGAAAGGACTGCACAGCGAAAACCCTAAGAGCTCCCGCTCGTCGATGGCAATTTCCAGCGGATCGTCTTCTAAAGGGGGCAGCTTTACGGCCTTGGGTTTTTCGGTGAATAGCGGCACGTTGTGCGTGGCCTGTGTTTTTTCGCCATACAGGGTGTGCGCCTCCCACAGGAGGGCTTTGCGACTTTTACCGGTGAAGCGCAGCGCCCCTACTAAAATGAGAATTTTCAACTGTTCGAGTCCGGGGTCGCAACGCAGCTTGAAATCGAATAAATCTTCATACGGTTTTTCCACTCGGGCGGCTGCAATGCGCGCTATCAGTCGCGCCTCTAAACTCTGTACCAATCCCAATCCCAGCCAAATCGTGCGCCCGATGATATGGGTTAACGACGAACTGTTTTGCACACAAGGACCTTCAATTTGGGCGCCGCACATGCGTGCAGCGTGAACGTAAAATTCAGTTTTGTAAAAACCGCCAAAATTATTAATCACCGCTGTGTAAAATTCTAGGGGATAGTACGCTTTTAGGTGTAGGCTTTGGTAGCTTTCTACAGCGTAACTGGCGCTATGTCCCTTTGCAAAACTGTATCCTGCAAAACTTTCAATTTGATGCCATACCTCTTCAATCAAGGCTTTCGGGTGCTT
>CBFHGY010000120.1:0-4826 GCA_965655465.1 Bacteroidia bacterium
TCAATTCGAGGCCCATTTGGGCCCAGGGGAAACCCTAGCCGTAATTGGAACTTCCGGATCAGGTAAGTCGACTTTAGCAAAATTATTGGTGGCTTTGGAAAAGCCGAGCACGGGAACAATTTACCTTAATGGAAAGCCTTTGTCTAAAGTACCTCCCACCGGTATTCAAATGGTTTTTCAAGATCCTTTTTCATCTTTGAATCGCAGACATACCGCAATATATGCTATGATGGAAGTACGTAAGGTATGCTTCCCAAATGAAAATAAAGAAGATCGATTAGCCTTAGCACAGCAGGGTTTAAAAGAAGTGGCTTTAGAACCTTCTCAATGGAACAAAAGACCTACAGAAATGAGCGGAGGGCAGCGCCAACGATTATGCATCGCCAAAGCATTGGCTTCCAACCCGAGTATATTGATTTTAGATGAGGCGGTAGCTGCTTTAGACCCGATAGTTCAGAAACAGGTATTGGATCTTTTGCAAAAAATTCAAAAGGAAAGACAGCTGATTTTTGTATTTATTACACATGATTTGGCCGTGGCAAGTGCGCTGGGAGATACCC
The DNA here is from genome assembly GCA_965655465.1 of Bacteroidia bacterium. Lineage (GTDB taxonomy): Bacteria > Bacteroidota > Bacteroidia > NS11-12g > UBA955 > VMCP01. The sequence continues at coordinate 561 of CBFHGY010000120.1, forward strand.
TGATATTCTTGGAAAAGGGTAAAATCAAAGAAATTCCCCAAGAATGGCTTGAACACATGCCTTAAATGTATGGGCAATGGAAACCAGGAATCGCATATTTTGAATAATGCGTTTTATGGTGGGATTGGTTTGTAGGGGTTTAAAGAATTACTGCTTGGGCACTTGATGGCTTTGTTGTATTTTTGAACTATGCGAATCTGGTTATTAATAGCGTGTTTATTTGGATTTTCTATCGGGAGTGCGCAAAATTCCTTGAACGTAGCACATACGGTACAAAAGGGAGAAACGCTTTATAAAATTTCCAAAGAATATGGAATGACCGTTTCGGAATTGCGCGAAATGAATCCACAGGTGGGAATATTACAGCCTGGAATGAAATTGAATGTGCGTAAAAAATTGGATGTACAATCGCGTAAAGCCAATCACATAATTCATGTTGTTAAAAAAGGGGAAACTTTGTATCGGATTTCTCAAAAGTATAAGGTAAAAGTGAATGAAATTCGAGAAGCCAATGGTATGATTGATAATGCTATTGCGATAGATCAAAATCTGAAAATCCCGGTAAATGTAGATTCACAAACCGAAGGTAAACGGATAAATTCGGATTCAGAGTCGAATGAAAACGCCAAAGCGTCTGGAGAATCGGAAACTTCATTATTTGCTGCGCAAAAAAAGGCTGCTGTTGAAGCTGCAAAAACACAAATCGTTAATGATACCGAAATTAAAGGGGGAATTATAGAAAAAAGCAATGGATCGAAGAAAACCGAATACATATCTAAAACAGAGGTTAAAAAGGCCCTGATCCTAGATTCTGCATCGAGTCAAGCCTCAAATTATACGTTTAAAACCTTTGTTTGGATTGCGGGCTTAAACAATAATCAGGTGGTATGTATTACCAATCCGGATACCGAACAAATGATATATGCTTTGAATCAAGGAAAACGCGACAAGCAAAAGGTAGAAACCATTATTCTAAGCCCTGTTGTTGCTGATAAATTAGGCATACGTGGCGAATCGACCGAACTGCAAATTCAATATGTTGCAGCGAAACCCTAAGTATCTAGAAAGGCTCTTTTGGGGGGCGTTTTTTCTGTCGATTGCGTGCATCCATTTTTCTCCAGCTTTAAGTTCCATAGCGGTTTTCACGGCTATTCTAAGTAGTTTTTTATCCCTTTCAAGAGAAGTTCAGGAACGAAGGCTTTTGCGCTTTCAAGGATTTGCAGGCCTTCTATTTGTATCTATGTTTGCCTTGGATATCGGCAACGGTGCCTCCATGTTACAGGCATGGACTTCGCTACAAGTCATGTTGCCCTGGTTCTTTCTACCCATTCTAATGGTAATTCCTATGAAATCAAATTTGAATCCCATAGTTATAGGATTATTTTTGGCATTTCCGTTATGGTGGGTATCAGGAGCTACGTTGTTGAATTACGCCAATGATTGGAAATTTTTATCGCAAATGGTATTGGAGTCAAAGCCATTGCCCTTGTATTCTCAGGTATATCATATCGAATTCAGTTTACTTATTACCGCAGTACTTTTAGGAATGACGTTAAGTTTTGAATTTCTAAGAGGTTCGGAATACAAGGTGCATTTTGGAGCTTTGTATGCGTTGTTGTTCATATCCTTGCATATCATGTCGGCACGTACAGGTTTGTTAGGATATTGGCTTGGTATAGGAGTCTTTATATGGGGAAAATGGAGTCGAAACGCGCCCAATAGAAGCTTGAAGCCTCATTATTCATGGGGAATTATACTGGTGTTAATTTTGATGTTGTTTCAGATACCCAGTTTGAAAAATAGAATACAGAATACGAAAGAAGATTTGGCAGCCGTGTGGACGGGAGGAGACGTAAATCACAAGAGTATCGGTCAGCGTGTTCAAGCATGGAAGGCTACCTGGAATATTGCGCAAACAATTCCCGAAAAATTAATGGGTGTGGGGAGTCATCAATTTGACGCGGCGTTAATGGAATCCTATGAACACGGTCACACTACTTTGTATGCGAGCAACAGGATAGGTCCACACAACCAATCTTTGCAATGGGCCGCCTCTTATGGTTGGCTAATCTTAGGGGCTTGGTGGCTATTCATTGGGTGGTTGTTAAGATCGGTATTTTCAGGCAATCATTCTTGGATAATCGGACTTCCGCTGGCTGCAGCTTCTATGTTTGAAAGCATTGCACAGCGACAGGCGGGAGCCTTGGCGGTGTTGATTTTGTTCGTTTTTATGGGGAGTATTGAAAAATATCGCAGAAATATTAAAAACTTTCCGTCAATTACTTGAGTAATTAAACATTTTCCCTATATTTGCACTCCCAAAAACTATGTCTAGAGTTTGTGATTTAACCGGCAAAAAGGCTTTAAAAGGAAACCGTGTTTCTCACTCGAATAAGAAAACGAAGCGTAGATTCTATCCGAATCTACAGACTAAGAAATTCTTTATCGAGGAAACAGGTGAGTGGATTACATTGAAGGTAACCGCTTCGACGATTAAAACCATCGATAAAAAAGGCGTATCTGCGTGTTTAAACAATTTGTTCAAGAGAGGTAAAATCTAAGAGATGGCAAAAAAAGGCAATCGCGTACAAGTTATATTGGAATGCACCGAGCAAAAAGGTAGCGGAGTTCCCGGCATGAGCCGTTATATAACTACCAAGAATAAGAAAAACACACCAGAAAGAATTGAATTGAAAAAATTCAATCCTTACATGCGTAAAGTAACTGTTCATAAAGAAATTAAGTAATGGCAAAGAAGGTAGTAGCAACACTTAAAAAAGAAGGTGGTGTAGAAATGGTTAAGGTTATTCGTACCATTAAATCCCCTAAGACCGGTGCTTACACGTTCCGTGAGGAAATCGTTACCGCAGACCGTGTTCAAGAAGTTATTAATAAGAAATAATTTTTTTTTATATGTATCAAAGCCCCGAAACGGGGCTTTTTTTGTTTATACCTAAGTAATCTTTATGTTTAGCTGGTTCAAAAAGAAATCCAAAGCAAGTCCCAACGACCTCAGCGCTACCCGCGAGGCCTTGAAACAAACACGTAGCAGTTTGCTTTCAAAAATTGGATTAATACTTACGGGTAAAAATAAAATCGATGCCGATGTACTCGATGAATTAGAAGAAGCCCTGCTTACTTCCGATGTGGGAATTGAAACCACTGAAACAATAATTGATGTACTAAAACACAAAGCAAAGAATACCGGCTTTGAAAAAGCTTCGGATCTTAATGAGTGGCTTGCAGAGATTGTTGATCAATTAATGCCAGATATCAGTGAGCCAGTAGCCGAATCTTTTAATTTAAACAACCGAAAAAAGCCTTATGTTGTGCTTGTAGTAGGAGTGAATGGTGTGGGTAAAACGACTACCATCGGTAAAATGGCCTATCGATATGCTCAAAATGGACATAAAGTAATCTTGGGTGCTGCCGATACATTTCGAGCAGCAGCAGTGGATCAATTAGGTATTTGGAAAGACCGTGCTGGCGTTGAAATCGTGAGTCATGGCATGAATGCCGACCCTGCGGCCGTTGCATACGACGCGGTGAAAAAAGGGGTTGAAGACCAAGCCGATGTAGTTATAATTGATACCGCAGGCCGATTGCATAACAAACTAGGCTTGATGAACGAACTGGCAAAAATTAAAAGAGTCATACAAAAGTTTAAAGACGATGCACCCGACGAAGTTATTTTGGTAATTGATGCCACAACCGGTCAAAATGCCTTCGAACAAGCAAAAGCATTTACCCAAGCAACACAAGTGAATTCTTTGGCCGTAACAAAATTAGATGGTACTGCCAAAGGTGGTGTGGTTATTGGCGTAAGTCATACGTATAAAATCCCAGTGAAATATATGGGACTTGGCGAACAAGCCGAAGATTTGAAATTATTTGATAAACCTGCGTTCATTTCCTCAATTTTCTCTGCATGAAAACCAAATTTGCAAAATCCCCTAAAGTTAATGTAATTACCTTAGGGTGTAGTAAAAATACCGTAGATTCCGAAGTCATGATGGCCCAACTAAAGGCCAATGAATTCGATGTAAAACATGAAGCCGATGAACACCACGCAGATATTGTAATTATCAATACGTGTGGGTTTATCGACAATGCAAAGGAAGAAAGTATCAATACGATTTTAGAATATGCTGAAGCAAAGAATCAAGGCAAACTCGAAAAATTGATTGTTACGGGTTGCCTATCTCACCGATATAAAGAAGATCTTCAAGCCAATATTCCAGAAGTAGACCAATGGTTTGGAACCCT
>CBFHGY010000121.1:0-4711 GCA_965655465.1 Bacteroidia bacterium
AAAAAGCTATCGATACCGCGTTCATATAATATTTGCTGGTCTTGAACGAACTCGAATTTTTTCTTTGGGAAGTCTGAGAACATCATAGTATTCCAAGCAAACAAGTAATTCCATGAATTCGGACCAATTTCCGTATTTAGCCATTTTTTATACAAATAATATCGAGTTTGTTTCAAGGCATTATTCTTGGGATATCGTTTAACCGCATCATTCGCCACCGCATACAAGAGTCTCTGTGATACAAATCCAGGCGGATTTCCCAAAACAGTTAAAAGTCCCGCTTCATTTAATCGCGGAGTCTTGAATTGTAAGGGATACCATTTATGGAAATAATACACCAAGGCAGGGTGGTTGTCGATCGTCATGAAATATTGCAAAATATACGATTGGAATAGCAAACTATCGGTTATTAAAAAGACATCATCGGAATTTCTGGCACCTCTTTTTATCAGCGCTTGTTTATCATTCCAGAAAGCGGAATCGAATTTTACGGCTTCTAAGCTATCGCTCCTTTTTAGCACATATCCCAGCCTGTTTAAATAATAGGCGTTTTGACGAGTTAAGAAATACGTATTATTGGGTTCATAGTTCAAACCCAAATCTACCCATTTTTTAACGGTGGTATTCATTCCAACCTCACGCTCCAAACGACGTACTTTAGTATTTATAACCGATACGACACTACGGGTTAATTTGAAGTCCAAGGGATAAATATCCAAGCCCATTTCAAGGTATACTAACGCACTGTCTTCTTCCTTGTTTTCTTCGTAATGTTTTCCCAATACCTGAAATATTTCCAAATTAAACGCCGAGTAGTTTTTGGCCAAAAAAGGAACTTGATTTTGTAATTCCTTGTTTTTAAATAGGATGGCATCCCAAGTTCCATACATCATTGCGGCACTTTGTTGCATGATTTGAAGGCCCTTACGCAAATTCTTATTTCCATAATGACACAATCCCATTAAGGCGAAAGCACCCGTATCTTTCGATAATTCCCAGGCCGTTTCTAAATAGGGAAGTGCTTTGGTGTATTGCATACGGTAGTGCTGCTCTATCCCTTCTTTTTTATATTCATCGGTAAAACGCTTATAAAGCCATTGGTATTCGGTTCTGAATTCTTTTTGGTCGTCTTTTTGTTCCGCCTTTTCAAGGGAACGTAAAACGCCTCTCATTGCGCGTTGTTGTTCTTTACTATCTTCCGTTTCCAACGCCATTTCGAGTTCTGCCCAAGCTTTTAGATAATTGAGCTCAACCAGTTTTTTATCTTTTTCAAGACCCTTTTCAATCTTTTTTAGCGCTTTACTGTATTTTTTTGCCTCTATTGCAGATTTGCTTTCAATGACACTTAAAGATTGGGAAAATAGATTCCCCATGAAAAACAGGAGAAATAAGAAACTGTAACGTTTTTTCATAATTTTGGCCATACAAGTTTAAGCATGGAAGACTGAATAGCCAAGTATGTTGAAAAGATGGGTAGAATGAATACGGCGAGCACTTTTTCCCTATCGGGGGAAGCTGAATTAAGGCCTGAGCCTTATTCCTTAACGCACTAAGAAAAAGGTTTGAGCATCCATTCTGCGAAAACCATCGTTCCCGATGAGTTCGATTACGCAAACATACATGCCTTCAATGGCTTGTTGGCCATTTGCATAGCCATCCCAAGATCCATACAACTCAGAGGTTTCATACATTTTTTCTCCCCATCTATTGAAAATTTTCATGTTCATGGAAGAAAATCCTTCATGATAAATTTGGAATCGGTCGTTTGGAGGCGCATCGTTCGGTGTAAAGGCATTAGGAATATAATACACCGGTGGGCAACTGTCAATTAGCACCACTTCATCTTCATCAAAGCACCCATCTGCGCTGCTTACCCTTACTCGATAAAGGCCTGCAGTAGTAGCTAAAATACTGGCGGTATTTTCACCTCCTGGAATCCATTCATAGGTATAATTAGGGTTAAATCCTGCGTCTAAAGTTATCGCAATATTGCGACAAACAAATTGATCAGGCCCTAAGTCTACTGTTGGGAGTACTCCTTTTTTTATTACTGCGGTGGCACTGCTGCTTGCGCATTGATTGGAAACGGTTACAGAATACGTGCCTATCTTATTAACGTTGAGGGTAGAAAGGGTATCCCCAGCTAATAAGGTAACATCTGGACTTGTCCATTTAAATCGGTTATAGGGTTGTTGATTGCCGGCATTTAAAACCAATGCGATATTGCTTCCGCAGAAAACGGTATCGCGAACGGCAAGAATCGGGTCGAGGGTATTCGGGATAACGCGGACATAGGCAAAATTAGTGTCCCGTGCACCACTTGGAAAAATGCTGATGCATTCGGCTTTAAATACACCGGGTGTTTTGTAGGTAACAGAAGGTTCCCGAAGATTGGAAACGGCAGGATCTCCTGCTTCAAATGTCCAAAGCCATGCAACACTTACTTCGCTGCCACCGGTATTAAATTCGCGATAATTGATGGTTCCATCCACACAAATAGTAATAGAGGGAGACTGCCCAAATAAGCTTCCTGCGATAAAGAAGGAAGCAAAGATGCTTAAAATTGTTTTGAGCGAAGGTAATGGGATCATTTTCGGCAAAGATAATTTCTAATTTCCACACCTTTTAAATAGAACGATAAATTAACGTTAAAATCCGCCTTCGCTTTCATCATCGTCGCTATCGTCATCATTCTCCTCCTCTTCTGTGATGTCTTCGTCGTCAAAGTCGTCATCTTCTTCGTTTTGTTTTTTCTTGGGTTTAACAACTTCGTAAATCCCACCAGCTTCATTAGTAGAAGATTTTTTAATATTTATAGGATCTCTAAACAGCATGGCATTGTCATCCATGTTTTCTTCAAAGGATTTATCGGCATTGATATAAACTCCCAAACGATAAATTCCAGGTTCTACGTTGAGGTTTTTGATGCTTACATTTTCATTTTTGAAATCGCGACGTGACAGGTGTGCAATGCCATTTTCTAAAGTATAGGTCTTAATAAATATGGGCTCTTTTCCTTCTTGATAAAGATAGAGTTTAACCGTAAATTCAGGGGTTCTGTCTAAACTGTTATCACCATCACTCAGTACCAAAAAGTAAATGCCTTTAATGGTTTGCGTAGCTGCATCATAGCCTTCAAAATACTGATTTTCTTCAAGGTTAGAAGGATAGGTATTGGTGGGTTTAACGGATTGGCCGAACAGGGTGCTGGCACCGACAAAAAGCAGACTCAATATTAAGGTGTTTTTCATATTAACGGTAAGTGATTATTCGAAAATACTAGGAAGTTTGTTATTCCCAACTTTGAAAGTGAATATTTGTTAAAATATTACATTCTTCTGTTGGCCAATAGGATGGGAGCTTTGCCATCGAAGGGATTATCGCTCCGACCGATGCTTTTTACGTCGAGTCCGTTTGCGCGTTTAACGGCAGCATCTCCAAAGCGGTTTCTCAATCGATCCATGGCTTCGTAAAGGCGGAGCATTTCCTCGCTATCTTCGAATAAATTGATTTGCATGCCCCCGCTAACTAGGTGGCTGTATCGTACGCCCACCAGGCGTATAAGTTGTCGCCTTTGATACAATTTATCGAACAATTCCAAAGACTTGGCAATCAGTAGATGATCGGCGCTGGTATACGGAATTTTTGCTTGCATGGAATAGGTATTGAAATCGGTATACCGTATTTTTACCGTTACACACGCCGTTAGTTTATGGCCTTTCCGCAACTGATAGGCCAGGTTTTCTGCCATGGCACTGAGTAAGTTCTTTAACTTTTGAATATCGATGGTGTCGTTCTCAAACGTTCTTTCGGTGCTAATACTTTTACGTTCTTGGTAGGCAATTACGGGCCTTTGGTCTATGCCTTGGGCTTTGTCCCAAATCTCAGAACCTTGTTTTTGCAGGGTTTTTAAGAGCAGTTCGCGCGGCATTTCTTGAACGGTTTTGATATATTGTATGCCCAGCTGTCGGAGGGTTTTATAAGTTACGTCTCCCACGCCGGGAATGCTTTTTACCGATAGGGGCGAAAGAAAAGGTTTTTCAGTCCCAGATAGTACGTGTTTGGCCCCTGCGGGTTTAGCTACGCCAGTGGCCACCTTGGAAACCGTTTTATTGGTTGAGAGGCCGAAACTGATGGGAAGCCCAGTTTCGTTTTGGATGCGTTCTCGAAGTTCTTGCGATAATTTCCAGGTTCCAAAAAAACGCTCCATGCCACTCAAGTCAATATAAAACTCATCAATACTGCTTTTTTCGTATAGAGGTACGGTTTCGGCAATAATATCGGTAACGATATGTGAATACTCGCTATATTTTTGGGAATCACCCCGTATGAAAACGGCATCAGGACAGAGTAATCGGGCCTGTTTCATGGGCATGGCACTGTGCACGCCGTATCGCCGGGCTTCATAGCTGCAGCTTGCCACCACACCTCTCTCACTTAATCCACCTATAATAATAGGTCTGTTGTTCAATGCCGAGTTTTGTAGGCGCTCCACGCTCACAAAAAACGAGTCTAAATCCATGTGTACAATGCTTCTATCGCTCATTTGTTAATATTATTAACAATTATTTGTCGATAATATAATCAAAATAACCGAAATGGTTTATATCCACCCCGAAACCACCAAATGAATATGTACCGCGTGTTGTTTCCAAAAACGGTGCACCCGCAGGGGCAGGGTTTACCCCTGCCCCTATTGATCCCAATGCCC
>CBFHGY010000122.1:0-4711 GCA_965655465.1 Bacteroidia bacterium
TTTCAAAGGTAAAACCACTTCAAAGCCATGTAGATATTCCCTATTTGGCAGAAATATGTGGTTTTACTCGAAAAACACTAGAAAAGCCCATTTCATATTTCTCATCAGGAATGAAACAACGGGTGAAATTATGTGGCAATTTACTGGCAAATGTACCCATCTCCTTTATTGATGAACCACTTTCGAATTTGGATACAGATGGGATAAAATTATACTATGATTTAATCGAAAGTCAAAAGGACATCAAAACACTTTTCCTCGCTTCAAATGACCCGAAGGAATATGAGTTCGTTCAAAAAAGATTTGAAATATCAGATAAACAAATTATTCAACTAGGATAATCTTATCGACTGAATAATAATCATTTAAGATTGAAATAGTTTTTATAAAATACACCCCTGCTGTCAGGCCTTCTGTTTTTATTACAATTCCAGGCTCTCCTTTATTGATAAATTGCTCCATCACCTTCTTTCCATTTATATCGTAAATTTCAACAGTCCATTTTATCTGGTTATCTGAGGGAAATATCTCCAAATTAGCACCTTTAACAATTGGATTAGGTCTAAGCGCAACAGTTGGCTTGTGAATTTTGTCTACTCCAATATTATTTTCCTTGGAACTAATATGTGATCCAAAATTCAAACCTCCTCTTAGATTTCCCAAAATCAATTCAGGAATACTATCAGCTGTTAAATCTCCTAAGCAAGGCCTAATTCTTCCTCCCAATGCTATTGACACAGTATCATTATCAAATTGTTGAAATAGCACTTCCTCTAACGCCAAAAGAGAATCTTCAGGATTGTGTCCGTCAACATGATAAATACGGACTATATTGTTAAAACCGCCTAAAACCACTTCTAAAGTACCGTCATTATCAATATCTGCAACTGCGGGAGACGCATATCCAAAACTGGAAAATTTAGGCTCACTGGATTGCAACATCCATTCATTGGCCTTCATCCCCCAAGCATGTGAGCTTAACAGCTCGAAATCTGGATTCCCAGTGCGATTTTTGCCTTTAAACAGCCCCACGTTCCCATTATAGAAGCCAATAATCAAATCATTGATCCCATCTTTATTATAATCTATTACACAAGGAGACCAACTGCTCTCACCTTGATTTTGAGCATACTTCACCAATTGATTTGTTTGATATGTCCAGGTATTGTTACTATTTGAAAACCAATACAATTGCCCAGACAATGTGCCTATTAAAATATCTTGAAATCCGTCGTTATTTACATCGCCAACTGACAATGAACCTCCTATTATAGAAGAATCAGACAAATTTAGAAAGTCAGAATCTTTCAATTCATATATGGGATTTTTTTTCGCGCCGATATTCTCAAACAATGAAATTCGATCGTGCAGTCCATTGGTTTCATGATAATCCCCATTATTCAATACAAGCAAATCCAAATCTCCATCGAGGTCTATGTCTATTAGAGCGGGACTTGAATTACCTCCTAAATCTAACATTTGTTCAATTATAAAATTCGACCGTTCAAACCTAAAATCCGCCTTGTTTTTGGTGCCATAATTCCTATAATACCGGATTTGATTTCGTTCTTTAGAGTCATAAGCGGCATTCGGAGCAATAATCATATCTTTCAAACCATCATTATCTACATCAACCATATAACCTGCTGGAAAAACGTAAGAATCGAACGGCTTGCCATCTAAAAATGTCGAATCCACTTGAATCATGGTGTCGTATTCCGTTTTATAATCGGATTTGCCATTTTTTAATCGCGTAATACGTTTAAAATCCAGGTTTGACATGTACATTTCCATATCCCCGTCCCCATCTTCATCGAAAAACCAACAACTCGCACCTCCAACATGTCTCGGTTTTAGTTTAAGGGGAAAACTAAGATCTAAGGGGCACGTATTTAATCGGATTTCTGAATCAAATCCTTCCCAAAAATATCCAAAACAATAATCCATGTTTTGAAATTCAAAGGTATCCAAATCCCATTTATATTCGGATCTTACATCCTTATACATCATATAAGTGAGGTTAAATTGATCGTAATCTACGATATCAATATCACCATCTCCATCCATATCAATTATTCCCAGCAAATCGGTATTTGCATTGGCAAAACTTAAGGGATTGTAAAGTATTGGATAATTATTCGCAAATTGATTCCTGTAATACCAGGCTCCTATCGAATCAAATTTTAATTTATCATCATTAGGAGTCGTTCTGTTTTTGTAAATAAGCAAATCTCCCGATCCTGAAGTGGTAAAAACATCGCCTAAACCATCTTCATTCATGTCCCTTACCACATATATATTATTACCTGAAGGCAACTGAGATTCATATTGAGGGGCATATACAAATTGATTTTTTTGAGATCTTAAAAAAGTATACATCCTAAAATCTGATCGATCAAATACGATAAGGTCCATGCTACCATCTCTGTTTAAATCCATTTCGGTAAATTGAGGTGAATTTAAGCCCCCCATAAATCCATGCAATAAGTCAAAGCCAGATACTTTTACCAAAGGACCTTCTTTAATTTCATATTGGAATTGCGAGAAAACAGGCAACTGCATCAACATCAATAAGCCAAATATTAGAGATTTAAACATATCAATACCAAATATACAAAATATTAAAGGTAAAATTTGGGCGTTAGGTGTATTTTTGGACCTTATTATGACCAACAGTGATATTTCTCACCTCCACCACTGTTTTTTAGAAGTCAAGCAAAAAATCGCAACCGATACCCGAAAGGATTGTATAGGTGCTTTATTTTTCTGTCTTTCTGGGGAACGTTTCAATGGTAATTTATATGCGCAAAAAGCATTAGAATTGGGAGCTGCTTATGTCGTTACAAATTCATCACACATTAACGATGAACGTATAATTTTAATGGAGGACCCCAATAATAGTTTATTAGAATTGGCCCGTTACCACAGTAACCTCGCCCCATGTAATTTCATTGCAATTGGTGGAAGCAATGGTAAAACGAGCACCAAAGAATTGGTCAATGCGGTATTGTCAACGACGTATAGGACTCATGCAACACCGGGTAACTTTAACAACCATATTGGAGTTCCCTTAACCCTATTAGCTGTAAATGCAGAAACGCAAATGACCATTGTTGAAATGGGCACGAACCATCCCGGAGAAATGCGGGTATTGAGTTCGATATTTGAAACAGATGCTGCGATTGTTACCAATATTGGAAAAGAACATTTAGAAGGATTTGAAGATTTAGAAGCTGTCGCCAAGGAAGAGAGCGAATTATATTTGATGGCCCAAAGAGATTCAGCAATAGCATTTGTAAATTCAGACGATCCTTGGTTACAAAACATGTCAAAAAGACTTCCCAAAAAAATCACTTATTCCATCAAAGATGCCAGCAGTGATATTTTTGTTGAAATACTGAAATCTATGCCGTTTTTGGAGGTTTCTGTTTTTTACAAACAAAAGAAATTGGGTGAAATAAGGGCACATTTGGGTGGAGATTACAATGCTTCTAACATCGCTGCAGCTGTTGCAATTGGTTTGCATTATCAAGTTCCATTTGAACGTATTCAGCAAGCAATTGAATCGTATATCCCTTCGATGAATCGATCTCAATGGATTACAAGTAAAACGGGAGTAGAAATATTACTGGATGCATATAACGCCAATCCGAGCAGTATGGAATTAGGCATACAAAACTTCTCGAAATTAGAGGGCAAAAAAACGCTAATGCTTGGCGATATGCTGGAGTTAGGTGATCATAGCCAAAAAGAACATAAAGCCTTATTCGAATTAGCACAAGAATTGGGTTATACCGATATGTATTTGGTGGGAAATGAATTCAAACAAGCCCTGCCCTCTTTTCCATTTGTTTTTGATAACACATCAAGTTTATTAGCATGGCTGGACACACACCCTATAGAAGCGGATTATGTCTTTATAAAAGGAAGTCGAGGCATCGCAATGGAGCAATGCCTCGACCACTTTGCATTATCTTGAATTTTGAGGGATTAATTTCCCCACATTAGAATTACCGCGCCGGTAATTACCATATTGGCAAGTGCCAATGGAATCATATTTTTCCAACCCAAATGCATCAGCTGGTCATAACGAAATCTTGGTAATGTCCAACGGATCCACATAAAAACAAATATAAATAAGGTAATTTTTGCGAACATTACTGCAATTTGTGCAATTCCCAAGATTGTAGGATCTGAAATTGCCGACATTCCAGGGAAATTATATCCACCAAAATACAATGTAGCCATTAAGGCGCTAGAAATAAACATATTTACATATTCTGAAAATAGATAAAAGCCCAATTTCATACTAGAATACTCGGTATGATACCCACCAATTAGCTCGGTTTCACATTCGGGTAAGTCAAAAGGTGCTCTATTACATTCGGCGAGTGCGGATACGAAAAACAACAAAAATCCTAAAGGTTGATAAAATATATTCCAATTCATTCCTTCTTGTTGTGCTACAATTTCACGTAAACTCAAAGTTCCGCTCATCATAATAACGGCAATAAGCGCCAAACCCATGCTCAATTCATAGGAAATCATTTGTGCACTAGCTCTAATTGCACCGAACAAGGAATATTTATTGTTACTAGCCCAACCACCAATCATGATACCATATACACCAACGGATACAATACCCATGATGTACAAGACCCCAATATTTACATCGGCTACTTGTAACTGTACGGTTCTACCAAATACGGGA
>CBFHGY010000123.1:0-4630 GCA_965655465.1 Bacteroidia bacterium
GAATTGTGCTTCGAAAGGGATGTGTTGCCCATAATCGTATCCAATTGTGCTATGAGTGGCTGTCACGATGCAGCTACAAGTGCCGATGAGTATATTTTAACGAATTATGGCACCATTACGGGCAGTCACAATGGTAAAGGCATTCGCGCAGGAGAATCTTCCCGCTCAAAAATATGGCAAGTAATTGAAAGCGGGGAAATGCCCCCTAGAAAGAAGTTAACAGCTATGGAAAAGTCGATAATTAAAACTTGGATCGACGATGGCGCTAAAAATGGAATGAACTGTGCAAGCACTTGCGATTCGTCGGTTTTTACCTATAGTGGTGCAATTTCTCCAATTATGACTAAACAATGTATCGGTTGCCACCAAAATCCTGGGGCAAGTGGTGGATTGGATTTAAGTGGTTATACCAATGTGAAAAATGTAGTGGTATCTGGAAAATTAATGAACTCGTTACGTGGAACTAACGGTTTTTCAAAAATGCCTCCTTCTGGCTCAGGATTAAGCGATTGTGAGTTGAAACAAGTACAAAAATGGATTGATAATGGAGCACCGCAAAATTAAGCGCTTATTAACAGGGGTAACCCTTTGGTTAGGATCGGCCCTCACGTTTCAATCCTGCTATTACGACAAAGCAGATGAATTATACGGTGAACAAGTTTGTGATACCACCCAAGTGGTATATTCAACGATACAATCTAAAATGGAACAGCAATGTTACGGCTGTCATACAGCGTCTTCACCCAGCGGAAATGTGGCCATTTACGATTACAGTAGCTTAAAAATATTTGCAAATAATTCCCAATCAAAGCTTTTAGGTTCTGTAAAACATACCACCGCGAGTCCTATGCCTAAAGGTGGTCAAAAGTGGGATGCATGTACCATCAATAAATTAGAAGCCTGGATCAACCAAGGCATGAAACCATGACGGTACTTGGTCCTATAGCCAGTTTCTTGTATGGAATATTGGCGTTCTTTATCCCAAATAAACAGGCACTACCCGTTTCGGAAGCCAATCAAATGGATTCAACAAGAATTCAAGAATTGCATGCTGAAATTCCAAATGAAAAAAATGAAGCAGATAAACCTTTAACGCAAACAGCGGCTCAAGCACAATCTTTACGCTTGATTACAGGACATACAGCGGCTACCTTGCCCAAAGGATCCTTGGAATTAGCCATACAGCACCGATTTGGTGTGATAGGTTCGGGAGCATATAATTTGTATGGATTGGATAACTTTAATAGTATGCGGATAGGTGTAGATTATGGACTAGGGAAACGCATCACGGTTGGAACTGGTCGGAGTTCGTATCGCAAAACCTACAATAGCTATTTTAAATGGAGGTTTATTGGCAAGCCAGAGAGTAAGTTCAATTTAACCTACGTAGCTGATGCCGCAATAGATGGGCGATCGCGCGCAGATTGGAGCAATCTAGATCCCTTTTTTCAAACACATCGCTTGTTTTACACACATCAATTAATAGCATCTTTGCAGTTAACCGATGGCTTGGTGGTTTCTGTATCACCTACAGTGGTTCATGCCAATTTAGTGAGCAAAGCCGCCTATTCAAATGATATTCCTGTTATATCTTGGTATGTGCGACAGCGTGTTATTCCGAAATTTGCATTAACTGCGGAAGGAAGTACTATACTATCTTCAATTGTTCCAGTGCAAGCAAAAAACAATGCTACATTAGGCTTCGGCTTCGAATATTTCACCCCGCAGCATGTATTTCAAATCAATTTAACCAATTCAAGGGCGTTAAATGAAGCTTATTTCTTAGTTGATAACCCAAGCTCGGTATTGTTAAATGATTTTTGTTTGGGCTTTAATCTAATTCGCAGATGGTAAAAAATACAGGTTGGAAAATATCCTTTGGTTTTTCTTTGCCCAACACCTTGTGTAGGTGGTTTAACGTGATAAACCTCGTTGGTTTTATGGAATTACTAAATAATGCGTGTATGATAAAAAGTTTTAAATTGAAATTCCCCATACCTATTACGGCGAATGCATTTAAATTTTTCAGTATCGTGTCGCTTTTGTTCTATATACCTAATATTCAGGCTCAAGATGAGGAGTTTGATCTATTAGGAGATGAGCCCGTTAAAGTGGAAAAAGTAAATTATGCCTTCAAAACGACCAAGGTTATCAATTTGCAAAGTTTAGAAATGACGGATTTTGGGGTTTTAGATTTCAAAATGATGCATCGATTTGGAGCTTTTAATGAGGGTCCAGTTAATGCCTTCGGCTTGGATCAAGCCAGTGTTCGTTTCGGATTAGAATATGGAATTACCCCAAATCTGATGATTTCTTTAGGACGTAGTAATGTGAACGGTTTGAAAAATGTGGACGCATTTTTGAAATACCGTTTAATGCATCAAAATACAGATAATTCGCGCCCTCTGAGTATTTTGCTCCTTGCAGGAACACAATATGGGTTAGTAGACCCCGAATCTGTGAGTAAGCCGAATGCAGAACAGCGCAGCTCCTATGTGTTTCAAGCAATTCTAGGTAGAAAATTTTCTGAGGATTTTAGTCTCTTATTAAGTCCAACCTATATCTTAAATGCATCCAATTCATCTTGGACGGTTCCCGGATCCAATCCAGTGAATTCTCTTGCATTGGGAATAGGAATCAGGCAGAAGTTAACCGCCCGAACTACCTTGAACGCAGAATATATTCCCATTTTAACTCAAAAGGGAAATGTATTCAATAGCTTTTCTGTGGGTATGGATGTAGAAACAGGAGGCCATGTTTTCCAATTTCATTTGACCAATAGTGCTGGTTTGAATGAAACCCAATTTATTCGAAATACCACCTCAGTATGGGATAATGCAGGGATTCGTTTGGGATTTAATCTCTCACGTGTTTTCACAATTGTAAAGTAGCATCCAAATGCTGCTGTACGGTTGTTGCCCAAAAACAGGGTCTTTTTAATCTTCAAATTGGGTTTTGTCTAGAAGGAAGTTGATCGTGTTTAAAATCCGAACATTTGATGAGTCTTGTAGCCGTATAAATGGGGATTCCCTTTGATTTTTCGGATTTTAATTTGAATTGAATCGCGGTGATATCCTGAATCCGTGCCTCTATATTCATAACTTAATCTTAAGCGGCTTTTTGAATCCCAATTGCGAATATCCGCAAGTTTAATTGGGTGGTGAAGCCATTCATCTTGCATGTTCAGGCAATTTGTGTTGGGTGTATAGCGATAATCAATTTGAATTAAGGCCCGATTAAATCCTTCTTGGAAAATAGCACTTACCAAATCGAATTTTTGAAATACTTCACTACAATCAAATCCATCGCGAGCAGAAATAATCAAGATATCATTTGGTGCAATAGTTCCCAAAGTCTTTTCAATTTCCCAAAAATCAATAAAAATAGGCTTTTCGGTTGAGATTGTTTTCTCCAGGTTTGATTGAGCATCCAAAAAGGAAGAGTCGGAGTAAATCCCCGCAAAATATTCGCCGCCAAAGACAAAATTCCTCAAATTCTCACGGTCACTTAAGGGTATTAATCTCAAATGAGACCAGAGATAGGTTTGAACATGAATGTCGGTTCCTGCATTTACCGCGAATATCCATTTATCTCTGCGTTTTTTAGAGAGTAAGGAATCTAAAAACTGGAAATAATCTGTTTGTGTGCTTTGCAGGAGGTTTGCATCTGTTATAGGATTCTTTTTTAAATGAAACCGCAAAATATCCGTTGGGCCATCTAAAATTACAGGGTTCTCATTGGGGTGTTTTTCCTGATATTCTGAGATTGCTTTTATTGGACTTGCATACCGATCTAGTAGGCCTTCCGTAAAATGTGATTTTTCAACGGATAAACTAAAGACTAATAACGCGATCCATATGTAATTGAAAAATCGAGCTGCCATCGACGGGAGTCGCTGAAATAAAACCGAAATTCCCGAGAGCAAAAAGGGTAGCGCAAAATACATGGCATTGTCTTGCAATACCGGTTTGCGAAAAACGGAGTAAACAAAGGCAATGCCAAATACGCCAAACCATATACCAAGAAAACTGATAGCATCTTGTTTACTCTTGAAATTAATACCTTTTGAATAGATAAAAATAGCTCCCGTTAAAAGCATTAAGGCTAAATAAGAGAGCACCAAATTGGAACTATTGAAAATAAAGTACAGATGCTGTGTTAAAAAGGAAAAGTTGGGCTTAGACAACCATGAAAGGCCACCTTCTTTCAATTGTTCGATAAAAACCGAGCCGTGAGGGGCATACAATAAGAGTGCTAGTGCCGTTATGATAAGGCTGTGTTTCCAAGTGATTTTTCGGATGGCAATTTGAGAAATTAGGAAAACGACCGATGTGAGCGCTGCCATGTAATGGGAATATGCAATTAATGCAAAAGAAATTCCCGAAATGATAATCCACACATGCTTGAGTTGAATACTCCTGCGCAATTTTTCGACGCTATAAACAAAGACTCCGAGCCACAAAAATGCAATGGTGTAGGGGCGTACCCAAATAGAGAGCACCATGGGCCAACTTAATAGCGCCAATGTGGATGCGGTAAAAAAGGCCGTTTTTCGCCCCATTCTAAGCCAAAAGTAGGCATAGTAAAATACCAATCCGATAAGACTTAAAATCCCCCATAAATACTTTAA
>CBFHGY010000124.1:0-4564 GCA_965655465.1 Bacteroidia bacterium
GTTCGATAGGATAAAAATGGCAAGCCCGCTATAAAATATTCAAGAATAACTAATGGACCTGACTCAGCAATTGAACTACACAAACCAAATTTGAACATTCCAAAATGCTGCGCTGGGTTATCTTCTCCTGATACTACCGTAACGCCCTCTTTCTGACTAACCAAGCCAAAATATGTGTTATCTTGGTTATTTCCATAAAATAAAATACTACGATTAACCTTCAATGCAAAATTAGCCGCAAATAATTGGTTCTTACTTTTCTTGATATTACCAACGCAAACAAAATCTAATTGCTGGATTTCTTCTAAATTATTTGAGGTATTACCTTCAAAAGATGTTTCGTTTTTAATTTTAGGCAGATTCAATAAATGCGCGGAACCTATTTTGAAAATCCATTTATTCCTTGCCCATTTAAGCACATCGCTACTAACCGCTATGTAATAATCCACCTTGATTATTTTAAACATCAAGATTTCTTGTATAAAACTAAGCACATCTATGTGATGATGGTCGTGATATACCAATTTAGTTCTATTGAATGTTAAAAACCTAACGAAATTCACATATCTCAAAGTAGGCCGTAAATGTACATGTAATATGTCTGCACTACACATTAACCTGTTCATTTGAACAATTGCTCGAATTGAAAACTTATATCTTCTTTTTAATTCATAATAAGGTGCAATTCCTTTGATTCTTGAAATTTGATTGGGTTCAGAACTTGAGATTAATAACACCTGGGTGTCTACCCTATGATTCATTAATTTCAAAATATCAATGAATACCTGCTCAGCCCCACCAATCATAATCCTATCAATAATAAACAGCACCTTAGGTTTGGACATTGACTGTTTTGAATTTTCTGTTTGTTGATACTAATAATAAATTTCCTAAGTTAAAAAAAATAAACGGCAAGATGGTCCTAGTAGCGCCATGAAATGTCGTCGCAAATGCGATTACCCACAATGCAAGCATTAGGTATTTCATTTTACTTTCTGCATTTTTCCTAAAACTACTGTTTGCTGATCTAATAAATGTTAAAAATCCCAACAAGCCCAAAATACCATGTTCAGCCAAAACCCTAGATAATTCAACGTGTGAATGTTGAAATTCCGTTTCTTCCCGATAATGCTGTGATTCTCCAATTTCAACCCCGAACAACCAATCGTTTTTGAATGTTTCCCAATCTCCTAGAAAGATAGATACACGGCCTGTGGTGTAGGTGTCTAAGGTCTTCTCTTTACTACCAACAAGGGTACCTCTTGTTTCTCCTTGGTAGCGTAAAAATAAATTTCCGCCTGTAACTTCGTTGATATAAAAGGCAATAGGAATAGATATAACTAAAAACAACAACATGTATATCAGATAATTCAATTTACCAGAGACAATGTTTCCCAACGCAATCACCAACAATCCGATCACGGCGGTTATCATTCCACCACGCGAAAACCAACCAATAAAAAGGCTCCTGGAGCAATATACGACGTCCATTTTTTTCGGTAAGTCTTATTGAAAAAGAACGGTATCAAGGATAAGAAAAAAGCCAATCCCATATAGGTAGCAACCTGATTGGATGGTATTTTATCTAAAATAGAATTTGAACCCAACTCATATTGACGGTTCTGAAAATCTTGAATTTGATTCACACTCGCTCCTAAAAACACGAACAAAGGCAATAACAGGGTTTGTAATAATCGCAATAGTTGAACCCTATTAAACTTGATTGTTTTGAACGTTTCTTGGGTTAGCAATAACCCAAAAAATATAGTGGCATTAAAAAAGAAACCTTTCCAAGTAACTCCTTTTATTAACATAGCTACTATCAAAACGATGGCTAGGATAAGCAAAAAATTCGCACGAATTTTTTGCTTATATATTAGATAAACAACAAACAAGATTGTGAGGTATTTCCCTAGTTCCCAAGGAATGAGTGGATCAAGTGCCAATAACCTTGAAACTGACTCGAACATCATCAAATAGAAAAATACAACTACTACCAAGCTTGTGTTTTTTGCAAACTTGTTATTTGAAAATATCCAACTAAAGGAAATAATTGCCAAAATGTAAAAAAAAGGAATGAATAACTGCGGCAATAATGCAAAAAGCAATCCTAATCCTACATGGATAAGTATCAGTTTTTGGGGTGTGAATATGATTTTATGGAGAATTGGGTTCAATTTACCTGCTTTTTATACCACCTCAATAACACATAAACCGTCCACAAATGTTCCAAACTCACCGCCCTTTTCTGATAATAATCGATCAATAAATCATGATTTAAAACATCTGAAGCTTGCAATACACCTTCAATATCCGACCTTAGTTCTTTCTCGACCCAATTAACTAAAGGCGGGGTAAAACCCTTCTTCTTTGTTTCCACGAGCGATTTGGGTACATACTTATACAACTCTTGCTTTAAAGCATGCTTGAGTAATCCGTGCCTTGCTCCTAAATCACTATATAGATTTTCAGATGCTTCGATTACCTCCTTATCTAACAATGGCACTCGTACTTCTAATGAATTAGCCATACTCATTCGATCGACCTTCACCAAGATTTTCTGCAAATGAAAAAAGAACTCATTTCTTCTCAGATAATCCAAGCTTTTTGAATAATGTATGCTTTTGTAGTCATATCCATTTATTGTTTCTTCCGAGATCTTATAATCACCCGTATATTGCCTTATTATTTCAGGTTCTATATAACTTTGAAAAGCCATATTCGCAGCACCCAAATTGGGCTCTCCTAAAAACCCGGTTATGTCTGAACCAATCGACTTGAGCGTTTTTTTAATAACCTTCCGAGGCCATTTCCCAGGGATTCTAAAATAAGGTGCTGATTTTGCAAACGTTAAAAAACGGGGATATCCCCAAAATAACTCATCGCCCCCATCGCCTGAAAGCATTACCGTATTCGTTTTGCGCGCAATTTTCGAAACCAAATACGTTGGGATACTGCTGTAATCCGCTATGGGCTCTGGCATATCCTCAAAATGATCGTTGATGATTTCTAATAACGATTGACTGCCAAAGCGCTCCACGTGATGATGCTTTATTTTTAAATGTTTTGCATACTCAATTGCCTTTTCGCTTTCATCGAATTTTTTGTCGTCAAAACCTATGGTTACGGCCGTTAAGTCCGGATTTAACTCTCTTGCCTTGGCTGCGACTAAAGTAGAATCAATTCCCCCAGATAAGAAAACGCCTAATGGCACATCGGCCACCAATTGTCTTTTTACCGAATTGGTTATGGCTTCACCAATATTCTCAACACTTTTGGGTTCAAGCTCAGAAATACTGCCCCTTTTCTCGTAAAAGCGCTGATAAACCTTCTTTTCAATGGTCCTGGATTCGAAAGCATACACTAAATACTCACCAACACCCAATTGATACACATTTTCTGCGATGGTGTAAGGGGGCGTCATATAGCCAAATTGCAAATATTCCGACAACCCTATGTCAGACCAACCCCACTTTTTACACCAAGGATGTTTGAGTATTTGGTTAAACTGACTACCAAAAACCATTCCATTCGAGGTATTGGAGTAAAATAACGGCTTAATTCCAGCGAAATCTCTCACCAGAAACAATTTCCGCTCTTGACTGTCCCAACAAGTGATAGCAAACATTCCATTTAGTTGATGAATCGCTTTTTCGAAGGAAATTGTTTCGATGAGCTTTAAAACTACCTCGGCATCGGAACCTGATTTAAGTTCACCCAAATTAAATTGCTTATGTATCTCTTTATAGTTATAAATTTCTCCGTTTAGCATTAATACATACCTCCCGGATTCCGAGACAAAAGGTTGATTTCCGTTGGAAGTGGTATCTAAAATTGCCAATCGATTGAATCCAAACTGTACATTTTCGTTGGAATAATAGCCTGTAGAATCCGGCCCCCCTTTCTTTGATATCAAAGTAAGCTTCTCAAACTCTTGATATTCAATTGTGTTTGATCCTACAGATCCAAAAAGGCGACACATGTATTAAAAATGAATTTTATAAGGGGAGTTTTGCAATACTTTATGAATCACTTTTAATAAAAATTGAGAATTAGAAATCAATCCCAGAAAATATTGTTGTTGCTGTAACTTGTTTTTGTAGTCTAAGGCGTCCGAGCTAGAGCAATACTCCAATATTTTCAATTGACCTCTTAACAATCGATGAATCAAAACTACCTTATACTTTACACTTAACTTTCTCCAAAAGTTTTTCTCAACCATCAAAAAGAGTTCCTGTTGGTCTTTGGTTGAATTGGCTCTTCCATTGTAAAAGGATAGATGATTTTCCCCCGATTCATCATGGTAGTAAAATGAACCCTCAACGGGCAATAAAATATTGGCCTTAGATGAACTAAATTCAAACCACGAATCTTCTTGGGTCTTTAATCCACCCCAATTGCCACAATTGGCCTTACGCCATAAAATACCACCTGTTTGCCATGGTTTTGCAAATTGAATAAGCGTTTCCCTAATTTTGAAGTGGCCCTCATCGCAATATCTTCTTAGAACCTGAGTGACTTCATTATTTATAACCCATGTTTTAACATAGGCGCCGTCAGCGGC
>CBFHGY010000125.1:0-4554 GCA_965655465.1 Bacteroidia bacterium
CGGCATCTTCCAACATAATCATATTCTGTGTAAATTGTAACGAATATGTTTTCAAAAATTGAGCATTAAAAAACATCCCCATACAAACATCCACTATTCGCTGATCAAATCGCGTCCTATAATAGGAATATAAAGACATTCCCGTATTAAATATCTTCCAATCACCAAAACCTTCAAAGTGCCCCTTTGAAGGAGGGGACTTCACTACAATTGGCGTATACACCACATCTAAGCCCTCTTGTTTAAATATGGGTTCTGTAAAAACACTGTCCCAAGTAGCCTCTTGAACCACATCATCTGCGTCAATGAACGTAATCCATTTGCCGTTGGCATTTTCAATACCCCTATTTCTCGCAACCGAAACCCCTTTATTCTCTTCGTGCACTATCAATTCCGCGTTAACAGCACGATTAAATTCTAGAAAATCCCTAATGAGATTCACAGAATTATCCGTGGAGCAATCATCAACAAAAATGATTTCTAAATGTTCTAAACGATCACTCGCAATCAAAGACTGCAATAATTCCCCTAGGAACTTTGAAGCATTATATACAGGAATCACTATGGAAACCAATGGCATCTTCACTTCCATTCCTCTCCCCACTTATAATCCCACTCAACAGGCATCATACGGTCAAAACCACCCCCGTGATGCTGCGTCAATTCCCCAAAATAAATTTTTCCGTCAACCTCATATAAATCCACCCGCGTATATGCAATATTCGTACTCAAACGCTCCGCTATTTCAATCATCCTGATCAATACCGCTGGTGGTTCAATCTCTGCACCTCGTAATTTCGAATGATCCTTGCTTGGAGCTCCCCAAGTAAACATCAACGGATTCCAATTTGCATCGTAAATATTTCGCTTATTCGCCCCTTCCCGATCAACAGAAACGTAAATAAAACCCACTTTTCCCCCAAACATATTGAATTTATAATCGTTGGGAAGCCGCCCATTGGCATTCAATAATAACCGCTCAATCAAAATCTCCGGAACGATTTCACGATATTCCGGCTCCCTATCCACCCAGTAATAATTCTTCGATAACCACCAGCGACATTTGCGCTTCAATACTTCCAAATCTACCTCATCACGACTTCGAAAAATTTGATAACTTCCCGAATCATGATTCGCCTTGATTACAAAAGGCCCTTCTGGCAAATCTTCCCATTTCATTTCTTTGGGATTCTTTGTTCGGTATAATAAGGGAATAAGATACTCTTCGCCCAGCTCCTTTTTAATAAAATCTCTAACCGCCAATTTATCCGCCTGCAAGGTGTGCTCAGGCTTGAAACCGTAAATCTTCGACCATTGAATCTTCTGATTCAGAGTCCGCGGATTTTCCCAGTCCATCGAATACCCATGAACCTTCAAAAACCTTCGGTTTATATTTTTTACATCACTTTCTTTAATATAATACCACCACGATTTTATCTTACTTAAAGTTAAAAGCACCCGAAATAATAATTCATTTTTATATTTCCAATCCCCCATTATTTCTACCTATTACCAATTCCTTTAAATTATAGTTTTTAACCCAACTTCTGCCTTTATCATACGAAACTACCCATGCTTCATTTGCCCAGTTCAATAGCGGTAAGTCCGTAATGCTATCGCTGTATGATACGCGTTCCAAATTAGTCAAAGCCGAATCCAAATGCAACCTCCCATTCAATCTTTGCACCTTTTCTCCATACAAACAATCACGCCCCAACATAAAACCCGTGCACCGATTATCGCGATACTCCAATTCCGTGGCATCCACCGTTTCAATTCCATATTTGCTAGACCAAAAGCGGAGATACACTCCAATACCACCCGATGAAATTTGCACTTTATCTCCCTTCGCTAGATGTGCTTTCATCCGCGAAACCAAAGCCGCATTTTCAGCTGGTACCAGAATCGTATTCACGAATTCATTAGCCAATACATCCAAATCCGCCTTAGATATTCCGCGCAATAAAAACATACGCATGCGCTTCTCTAAATTATAAATCGGAAACATCTTCTGTGCTAACACAAAAAACCTGCATTTCTGAAAAATTAAAATTACCCCGGACCATAAGCGACGCCAAAACTTCATCTTACCTTTAATAACATAGGCAATGAAAGCGTCCGCGGACTGCAGGTTGACCAGCGTTTCACAGAAATCAAAGACCACCCATTTTACAGCCATTTTATCCTCAAATTAAGACCGAATACGTTCCAAGACGCGCTCCATTTGCGAACGGGTTCCAATCGTTATTCTCAAGCACTTTTTTACAAATTCGTGGTGACTTAAACTCCTAACGAAAACAAAGTTCTTCGCCAATTTGTCGAACATCGCATCTCTCTCCGCTTCACTCTCGAACCGAACCAATACATAATTCCCATAACTCGGAAAAACGACCCAATTCAGCATTCTCAATTCTTCAGAAAACCAATCCTTGGTTGCCAAAACTTCCGCTACATAATTACTCATGTACGGAATGTCCTTTAAAGCCGCCGTAACCGCCACTTGCGTCAAGGTCGTGAAGTTTTTGGCGTTTCGAATCCGATTTAAAAGCTCTATATTTTCAGGCTGTGAAATCATATAACCTGCGCGAAAACCGGCTAAAGCAAACGCCTTTGAAAAAGTCCTAGAAATAAACAAATTGGCATGTCGGTTTAAAAGTGGTATCGAAGTCAATCCGCTGAATTCATAGTAGGCCTCATCCACCAAAAATCGTACGCCAGGAAATTCAGCAAGCAGCGCATCTATCGCATCCAAAGAAATTAAATTTCCTGAAGGATTATTGGGATTACATAGGTATACTAAATTAGGTTCTACCCGTTCTATAGCTTCCTTCAACAACACATCTTCAAATCCAAAATCTTCAGTGTAATCTACATAATAAACGGTTGCACCTTGAGACTCACAAGTAAGCCGGAAATTATCGTAAGTAGGTCCTAAAATCAACACCTTAGAACCCAATGTCAATACCAATTTAGTTACGTATTCATGCGCCGCATCTGAACTTGCAAAATATTGAATTTCATTAGTTTGAACCCCTGAATATTCCGCTAATAAGTGTAATAATTCTTGATTGTGGGTATTGGGATACAGGGAAAAGGCATGATCGTCCTGCACGGTTTCTAACAAAGCCGCCTTAACCAAAGGCGATGGCGGAATGGTTGCTTCATTCCAATCGAGTTTCAACATTCCCGATCGACCCGCTGCATCCACCTCCCAAACCTTATGCGAAGCTACCCGATACGGGTTCAAGTTTTCAATAAAAGAATTGATTTTGGGCATAATTTCAAACAAAAGTACAAACTGCCGACGTATTACACGCGCGCTTGCCTGTCCTTTTTTAACACATCCGCCAATTCCGCTGAACTCACAAACCTCACATCGGGCCAGCGCTTAACTATTTCCGTCAACAATAAATCCAAATTTCGCAGATTTTCATCCCGTTTGGAAACCGCTAAACGACTGGTATAGTTGATTCTATGGGTACATATTATCACTGGCCTATTCCACCAAAATGCTGAAGCCACTTCTTGTAAAACCCCCTCTACCGTATGTCCTTTTTCTACCGGCTCAAAGTGACAATTTCGTACGGAATACGTTTGTCCCAAAACATTCCTTTCACCACTAAAATGCCGAATTTTCTTTCTTTTCTCTTGGGAAGCTAACCTCGGCAACAACTGGTATTTCATGCCTTGGAAATGTTGAACGCCGGCGGTAAGTAAACCCGCACTCAATTCCGACGACCAAATATAATTATTCGCAATAAAGGACTTTGAATTAAATTTAAAAATCCGATTAAACTCCAACAATCCTTCTTTAATTATATCTAATGATTCTTTAGTATCCAGCGAATCAAAGGCCGCTTGAATACTAGAGCCTTCAACAATATCCGAACTCAATCCCCATACCCCAAATCCGAAGGCTGTGTAAAATGGCTCGATCTTCTGCTGCAATGAATACATCCACTTTTTCACATTCACATGCTCCCGACCGTGAAACTGCGGCATCCAAAGTCCTTGTTCAATTCCTTGGTCCATCAATTCCAAGGTACTTAGCTCACCCAATTCACTATACACACCGTCGAGCTTTTTGTGGTAATACTCCTTAAATCCAGACGCCCCAATTTTCTCAAAATCCGGATTCCCCATTACCGTATTGGCAGTAAACACCGCTGGACGACCGTCACTGCCCTTGTGCTTCTGAAGAATCTCTAACAGAAGCGTAATATCCTCCGTTCGCTCCAAACCATCAAACCGGGTATAGGAACTTCGATCCACCCGAATACCCTGTTGCAGCAAGCCTTGATAGGCTTCTGTTGAAGGCAAACGGTGGCTTCCCCAATCGTCGGATTCGATAACTACGAGTTTCTCTCGCATGGGAATTCCCATGCGATTCAAATCTATTCGAGCGACGTAATTTCGCATGAGACAAAGTTAAAGCAATATAAATTTATCGCTAGAGTTTTCAATTGTAATATTCAGCTCCAAGAATTTACATTATTTCTGAATATTTGAAGCTCAAATTTTTCCAAATCCCAAAAAGGAAACTTTGAAGTTTCA
>CBFHGY010000126.1:0-4519 GCA_965655465.1 Bacteroidia bacterium
GGGCGTTTTCCCCCAAGAACAATAAGCGAAAAGCCCTATTTCGGGCTTTGACCGTAGGACTTGTATTTGTTTTCCTTGCCGCATTGGGTATGCGCCAAAGCATCCTGAATTATGGATTTTCTCGTGCCCAGAAATCTTTAGAGCGGAAGGGATTTGTGCTAAATTCTAATTCCATTTCTTTCCATGGCATTGATAAAATTGGCATCACAAATTTGAACATTGCCACAACGAGCAATCTGCCCGTTGTTCAATGCGATAGCTTGGAAGTGAACATTTCTCCTATTTCAGGTATTTTCGGGTTGGGTTGGGTTGACAACGTGCAATTGGGTCATTTTAATTTGCTTTGGAGCGATTCTATACATTTTAAGAGCGAAGACTCCGAACTGAAACAGACTGACCACTTACGCGAAGAAATAAAAACTCCTCAATCCAGACTCAATGAAGTAAAAAAAATCTTAAAGCAATTACCCGATGAGGTTTTCATTCAGGAATTAATCATTTCATGGGTTCAAAATGGTTCGGAAAGTCGCCTCATCGGAAATCAATTTCATTGGAAAGATGAATCCCTTAAAGCCGACATACGAATCCAACAAAACCAAAAAAATCACCACTTTTATGTAGATGGTGATTTAAACCGTGAACGATTAAACGGTAAATTATTAATTAAAGGCTCGCAAAAAGCTCCAGTTTTAATTTCTGTTTTAGGTGGTGATTTTGGCTTTTCACAGATGGAATGTTCCATAGAGAATATAGATGCAGGTGCCCAAGGGATTGAAATAGAAGCGTCGTGTAAAATCGATAATGCGTATGCCAATCATAATCGAATCTCAGATACTGTGGTTCATATCGATGCCCTACAAGGGTCACCTAAAATCCGAATCAATTCTGCGCATGTTCAAATAGATAGCAGCAGTGCATGGAAAATCAACGATTTTGATTTTTTTGCAGGGGCACACTATCCATTCTCCGATACTTTGGGACCGAGATGGGCCCTATTAAAATTTGACAAGTCCTCAGGGGCGCAATTTTTCAAGTCCATGCCGGCTGGATTGTTCCGATATACCGCTGGGATTCAAATTAAAGGTGCATTCTCTCACCGTTTTTATGTGTGGTACACCCCTAGAGATCTCGCTAAAACCCAATTGGAAGCCGATGTAGAATATGATCCCAACTTTAAAGTTTTACAATGGGGAAAAGCGAATCCTAATAAAATCAACGGAGAATTTCACCACGATTATTACGATGGCGATCGATGGGAAGCAGGCTTTCAGGTAGGCCCTAGCAATCCCTTTTACGCTTCGTTAGATCGGATTTCACCCTTGCTTATTGAAAGCACATTGCGTTCGGAGGATCCAAGTTATTACGGTCACAAAGGTTTTTATCTAGAGGCATTTAGAGAAGCCTTGATTGCCAATATTCGCGAAAAAAGATTTGCACGTGGCGGCAGTACCTTAACCATGCAGCTCATAAAAAATGTTTACCTCCGACAACATAAAACCTTAACGCGAAAGCTCGAAGAAATTCTTTTAGTTTGGCTTATTGAGCATGAAAGAGCCGTTTCAAAACAGCGAATGTTGGAGGTGTATTTGAATATAATCGAATGGGGACCAAATATTTTCGGCGTTGGCGCCGCTTCTCAATTTTATTTTGGGAAACACCCATCGCAATTGAATATTGGGGAAAGCTGTTATTTGAGTAGTTTAATTCCTGCTCCCAGCAAATCAAGGTGGAGCGTGGATTCTACTGGCAACGTGAACCCACGATGGTCAAGATATTTCAAATTAAAAAATCGCATGATCCGTTTAGATAGCTCTCGATTTAGCCCATCAGATTTTGAATTTAATATTCGGGCTTTTAAAAACTACAACTGACAAAAAGTCATCATTTTCTTTAAAAACACCCCAAATAGCGACATATTGTCGCTATTTGGGGTGTTTTTGAGTATTTATTGGGAAAATCATTAATTGGAATATTAATTGCCCATAAGATCCTATATGAACACACAACAATTTACCATTAAGGCACAGGAAACCATCAATCATGCACAGAACATGGTGATGATGAAAGGGCAACAAAGTATAGAGGTTGCGCATATTTTATTGTCGATTCTTGAAAAAGATACCGAAGTAATTAAATTTATTTCAGGGAAAATTGGAGCCAATATTACCCATTTGCAACAGGTATTAGAAAAACAGGTTGATCAATATCCAAAAGTACAAGGTGGTCAGGTATATGCCTCACAAGATGTGAGTCAAACCTTTGCCATGGCCCAAAAAGCCATGTTAGAACTCGGGGATGAATTTATCACCAACGAACATTTATTAATTGGAGTCTTGGATGCCCGAGGAACTGTGAGCAATTTATTAAAAGATGCCGGTTTTAAACGCGTTGATGTTATCCAAGCGATTAAAGAATTGAGAGGCGGCAATAAAGTCGACAGTCAAACCGCTGAAAATCAGTTTAACGCCTTGAAAAAATACGCATTAAATCTGAATCAGATGGCACAAGAAGGCAAGCTTGACCCTGTAATTGGTCGCGACGATGAAATTCGCCGTGTATTACAGATTCTAAGTCGCAGAACCAAAAATAATCCTGTATTAATTGGTGAGCCGGGTGTTGGTAAAACAGCAATAGCAGAAGGTTTGGCACACCGAATTATACGGGGAGATGTACCTGAAAATCTTAAAACCAAGACCATCTACAGCTTAGATATGGGTGCCTTAATTGCGGGAGCCAAATACAAAGGTGAATTCGAAGAACGTCTCAAATCCGTGGTAAAGGAAGTGACCCAGTCAAGCGGAGATGTGGTGTTATTCATTGACGAAATTCATACCTTGGTGGGTGCGGGTAAGGGAGAAGGCGCCATGGATGCTGCAAATATTTTAAAACCCGCTTTGGCACGCGGAGAACTTCGATCTATTGGCGCTACTACCTTAGCGGAATACCAAAAATATATCGAAGCCGATAAAGCATTGGAACGCAGGTTTCAAAAGGTCATGGTGGAAGAACCCGATACCCAAGAAGCCATTTCTATCTTACGGGGATTAAAGGAACGTTACGAAGTACACCACAAGGTACGTATTAAAGACGAGGCAATCATTTCAGCAGTTGAGATGAGTCAGCGTTATATCAACGATCGATTTTTACCCGATAAAGCCATTGACTTGCTTGATGAAGCGGCTAGTAAATTGAGATTAGAGATGGACAGTGTTCCTGAGGAATTAGACGAAATGAACCGTAGAATCATGCAATTGGAAATTGAACGTGAAGCGATTAAACGGGAAAACGATACCTCTAAACTGAAAAAACTCAATGAGGAAATAGCCGAAATTTCAGAGTCCCGAGGCGTTCTGAATGCGCAATGGGAAAACGAAAAGAACATCTTGCAACAAATCCAACAAAAAAAGGCCAATATTGAAAACCTCAAATTGGAAGCCGATCAAGCAGAACGCGATGGAAATTACGGGCGGGTGGCTGAAATCCGGTATGGATTGATTAAAAATAATGAGGAAGCTTTGTATGCGCTTTCAATGAAATTAGGTGAAAGCAAACAAGGAAAAGCCTTGGTGAAGCAAGAGGTAGATTCGGAAGATATTGCCGAAGTAATTAGCCGTTGGACAGGAATTCCCTTGAGAAAAATGCTGCAAAGTGAGAGGCAAAAACTGCTTTCACTAGAGTCTGAACTTCACAAAAGAGTTGTGGGTCAAGAAGAAGCAATCGAAGCTTTGGCCAATTCCATCCGAAGAAGTCGCGCGGGTCTTCAAGATCCAAAGAAACCTATCGGTTCGTTCATCTTCTTAGGTACTACCGGGGTGGGGAAAACCGAATTGGCGAAAGCCTTGGCCGATTATTTGTTTAATACAGACCAAGCAATGGTGCGAATTGACATGTCGGAATACCAAGAAAAGCATACCGTTAGTCGCCTTGTGGGAGCGCCTCCAGGATATGTGGGTTACGATGAAGGCGGACAATTAACAGAAGCCATACGTCGCCGTCCATACAGCGTGGTATTGTTGGATGAAATTGAAAAGGCGCATCCTGATGTATTTAATATTTTGTTGCAAGTATTGGATGATGGCCGATTAACCGACAATAAAGGTCGCACAGCTAATTTCCGCAATACCATTATCATTATGACCTCAAATTTGGGTGCAGATTTAATTCGAGAATCGTATGAAACATTAAATTTGGAAAACAGTGAAGAGATCCATGCACGCACGAAATTACAAGTATTTGATTTATTGAAACGAAGCATACGACCTGAATTTCTAAATCGCATCGATGAAACTTTGATGTTTGAACCTTTAAATCGCGAGAATACTGTTGCCATAGCGCAAATTCAGTTTGATATTTTGAAAAAACGTATCAGCGAACAAGGCTACGATTTACACATCAGTGAAGAGGCGATTGATTGGATTGCACAATTGGGATACGATCCTCAATTTGGAGCTAGACCTTTAAAGCGGGTCATCCAAAAAAGAGTTTTAGACGAGTTGAGCCGACAAATTCTGAGTGGAAA
>CBFHGY010000127.1:0-4420 GCA_965655465.1 Bacteroidia bacterium
AGAACTTTTCCAAACCTGCTCATTATACCACAAAAAGGTTTGTACCAATGCGGGATGCCCATCGATTTTAACCCCTTGGTTTAAATGACTGTCAAAATCAGTAGCCGCCTGCGCGCGAAACAATGCCCCCAATTCATCTGAGTCCCAAGGCCGGTCACCGATATCCCAAAAACGGAGAAAAGCAGCCACTAAAAGCAATAGGAGAAAGGGTCCATGGCGGTACCAAGAACGCCGACGTAACTTGGGGGTCATTAGGTTTTTTGTTTGTTTTTTTGTGCGGAAGGGAATAAAATATTATTCAAAATCAATCGGAATCCAGGACTATTGGGATGTAAATTTAGATCGGTAGCAGGTTCCCCAACATGGTGTTGGTAATCTTCAGGATCGTGACCTCCGTAAAAAGTAAAGGTGCCTTTTCCCATTTCTCCATGTATGTATCTCGCTTCATTCAAAAGGGCGTTTTCACCCATAATAAGCACGTCACTTTTTATTAAAGCTTTATTAAAAGCAGTAGTTTGACCCATAAATCCGCGAATCGTCCGAGTATGATTTTGACATAATATTGCGGGAATTAAATCCCACTTGGCTGAATAGTCAAATAAGGTGAACAAGTCGCTTTCTTCAGTTACATTTCTTTTGGTGGGATCTACATCTATGTCGCTGAATTCATAAACATACGGACTGCGTTCTATTTTGAAATTTTTGAAAGCAAAACACTGCTCGTATTCTAAATCTTGTTGCGCAGTCGGACTGATACCATCTCCATCGAACATGCGCTCACAAACGTCCGTATTTTGAGCTGCCAAAGCGATGTCGTATGTATCTGTAGCGCTGCACATAGCAAAGAGAAATCCGCCTCCCATACAAAAATCTCGGATCTTCAAAGTAACAGCTCTTTTTAATTCACGAGCAGATTTGAAACCATGTTTTCGGGCCATAGATTCCGTTTCGTTTACTTGATCTTGATACCAAGGTGCTGATGCAAACGAAGCCCAGAATTTACCATATTGACCGGTAAAATCTTCATGGTGCAAATGAAGCCAGTCGTATTCGGGCAGTTTGCCATTGAGCACTTCATCATCAAAAATTACGGTATATGGGATTTCTGCATAACTCAAGACCATGGTCACCGCATCGTCCCAAGGTTGCTTGCTTTTTGGTGAATACACGGCAATTTTAGGCGCATTAAGCAATTTAACCATGTTCATATTGACCGCAGGATCCGCAATTTCACTTTCTATTTGTTGTGCTTGATTTTCAGAGATAACGCTAAAACTCACTCCCCGAGTTTTACACTCCGTTTCAAGTTTCCCAGAGTAATTCGCCATGAAACTTCCGCCTTGATAATTAAGAAGCCACAATACTTCTGCTTGCTGTTTCTCTAATAACCAGAATGCAATTCCATATGCTTTTAAATGATTTTTCTGGTCTTCTCCCATGGGAATTAATACCCGATTGCTCCAAGATTTCCCCCAGAACGCGAAGGCGATTAAAAGAAAGATGCCAATTTTTGTCCGAACCATACCAAAATAATACCCAAAATTACGGAGGAAATGCCATACAAAACGGCTAAGGGATAGTTTTTATCGCCTAGATACCGCATGATTTCCATTCCAAAACCTGAAAATGTGGTTAAGCCGCCTAAAAATCCGGTAATCCAAAAGGCTTTTTGAACTTCATTATCCATTTTCAGCCATAAAAAACCGATTAAAAAACAGCCAATTAAATTCACACTAAAAGTTCCCCAAGAAAAATCGAAACGATCAAAAGGGATGTATTTATTAATGCTACCGCGAAGTATCGCCCCTAAGGCGCCTCCAAGTGCAGTATATGCATAAAAACTAAACGACATTATGGGCGAAGTTAAACAAAAGGAATAAAAGTAAAGGCCTTCAAATCGTATCTTTGCGGCATGGAGTTTCGCATCGGTAAAATTATTCAAGAATCGTCAATTGTGCGCCGTTTTGTACTCCATTCTGAATATCCCTTCGAAACCCCGTTTATTCCTGGTCAATTTGTCGTTTTGCAATCCCATTTGCCCGAACATGGAATTGTGCAGCGCAGCTACTCAATTTCTAGCAAAGAACCCCATAATCAAACCTTTGAGTTGTGTATTGCTCTAAATAAAGAAGGGGTATTTTCCCCTTGGCTCTTTGAACAACAAGAAGGTTTTTGGATACAAGGAAGTGAGCCCAAGGGAAATTTTACCTTTGAATATGGTCATATTGGGGTGCCACATGTTTTCATTTGCACGGGTACAGGTGTTGCCCCGTTTCGGAGTATGATCTTTGAAGCATTGAAATATTCCAAAACTCCGGTTTTTTTGATTTTTGGAAATCGCACGTCAGAGGATATTTTGTATCATGAAGAGTGGAAGCAATTGGCACAAGATTACGAACAGTTTCAATATCATCCTGTTTTAAGTCGTGAGCATCAATCCTTTGCACATAATGGATATGTACATGCAGTTTACACCAAGATTCTTGACCAAATTTCAAATGCTCAAATCTATGTCTGTGGTTGGCGAAACATGCTAGTTGAAGCCCGACGCAATCTCAAATCCTTGGGTTTTAATAGAAATCAATACCACTTTGAGCAGTACGATTGATTTTTCTTGGAAATGATTCCTAAACAGAACTAACGTATTTAAAATTCAAGGGGTTTGTTTTTCGGTTTTCCCTTCCTACAAACTCAAATTCTAATACGGTAGTAGCAATTAAGCCCTTAGGATTGTATTAGTTGAAATAATTTCTGCATATTTTGCTTTGTGTAGTTTTTGTTCGTATTATTGCAACAACAGAAAAGACTATTCGTTTTCTGTTCGATTTCACCAAAACGTATTAGATTGAATTTAATCCCCTTTTACACTGTAGTATTTGTATGACAAAATCGACCGATTTTGCAAAGATGAGCGTAGCTGAGCTGCGTACCTTAGCCGAGACATTGGCCATAGAGGGTGCCAATAAATTAAAAAAAGCAGAAATTATTCAGGCTTTGAATGCCATCGCCAGTGAGGTACCTGCGGCACCTGAAACCCAAACTCAAACTCAAAATTTGGAATCTGATGTGAATCAAAACGAAGTTTCTTCAAATGAAGATGCTGTGATTTCTGAAGAATCTTCAAATGAGGCGTCTAAGCGTAAAAGAAAACGAGTTATTAAAGAACTGGTCACAACTGCGAAAGACCCAGAACCCAATATCCCTCAAAATAATAGACCCGATGCAGGGGATTTCAAAACTCCTGGTGAAGCTGATTTGTCGCAACAATTGAAAGCAACTTCCGAAGAGGTGCTTTCGGTGAATTCTGAAAATTCAAGGGAAAAGCGAAATTTTAGAGACCGACAGCCTGTGTCGAAACAAACTTCTAATCGAAACAGAGAAACCGAAGAAAATCGGGCTACTCGAGCTGAAGGAATTAAAGAAGCTCGAAAAGAAAGCACCCCAAATCTAAAAGGTAAAGAAAAGTCCAAACCTGAGGAAGGAAATAATATTGAAACCACGGAAGTAACGCCTAAAGTATCAAAAGAACCAAGGCCCGAAACGGAGGAAGAAAAGCGCCGTCGCGAAATGCTGCAAGTACTTACTGAAATGGAAGGCGTGGTTACCACTCAAGGCGTGTTGGAAACGGTCCCAGATGGATATGGATTCTTAAGATCACCCGATTATAACTATCAAGCTTCTCCCGACGACGTTTACGTTCCAGGGTATATGATCAAACAAAACGGATTGAAAGTCGGAGATACAATTAAAGGAACTATCCGACCTCCGAAAGACAATGAGAAGTATTTTTGCTTGGTAAAAATTGAATCGGTTAACGGTAAATCTCCCGAAGCTGTTCGCGATAGAGTGGCCTTTGAACACTTAACGCCTTTGTTTCCCACAGAGAAATTAAATTTATGCGACGATCCACGTCAATATTCCAACCGAATCATCGATTTGGTTTCACCAATAGGTAAAGGACAGCGTGGATTAATTGTAGCGCAACCCAAAACCGGTAAAACATGGATATTACAGGGCATTGCCAATGCCATTGCAAAAAACCATCCCGAGGTTTATATGATGATTTTGCTTATCGATGAACGGCCTGAAGAGGTAACCGATATGGCACGTCACGTGAGGGCAGAGGTTGTAGCAAGTACCTTCGATGAACCAGCTGATAAACACGTTAAATTAACCAATATGGTTTTAGAAAAGGCCAAAAGATTGGTAGAATGTGGTCATGATGTCGTTATTCTCCTAGATTCAATTACACGATTAGCTCGTGCTTATAATACGGTTCAGCCGGCTTCTGGTAAAATTTTATCAGGGGGTGTGGACGCAAACGCCTTGCATAAACCCAAGCGATTCTTTGGGGCAGCACGAAACATTGAAAATGGAGGTTCCCTTACCATCATTGCTACGGCATTAACCGATACAGGTT
>CBFHGY010000128.1:0-4412 GCA_965655465.1 Bacteroidia bacterium
TTGATCTTTAGCCCAGTTTTTTTGTTCGATATGTCCTTCGAAATTATGAGCAATAACCTTCGCGCCTAAAGCGCTTGCTTTTGCGGATGTATCGTCGGTAGAGAAACTGTCGATTACCAATATTTCATCCGCCACTTTTTGAACACTGCGAATGCAATCTTCAATTTGAGCAGACTCATTATAGGTTATAATTACAACCGAAAGCTTCTGTGATACTGACACGCCTCAAAGTTCTAATAAATTGTCAATATCTGACCATTTAAAAAGAAATTTATTCAAATTAGTATACGATTATTAGACCGCATTATTATACTTTCTTAGTGCGCTGCATTTGGGTCCATTTCCAATGCAATTCCTTGTTTTTTAAATATCCGAGCTGCTGCAACGGCAAAAAATGCCAAATACGCAAAACAGATTACACCCACCCAAAAAGACTGGGTAATACCGATACTTGGAATTTCAGATAGACTCCCTTGTGCCACACTTATAAATCCGCCTCCCATAATCATCATAATTAAGAAGTTGGATCCTTGTCCGGTGCTTTTTCCCAAACCTTTAATGGATAGGGTAAAGATACAGGGCCAAAGCGTAGAGCAAAATAAACCTACAGATATAAAGGCAAACAAGCCTAATGTGCCGCCTAAGAACATGCCTGCTAATAACATGAATATTCCAGCAGATGCATAAATCAAAAGCTGTCGTGCGGGATTGCCTTTACTCATGAAATCCAAAACCACCATTATGGCAATCATGATTACATAAGGGAAAAAGGGACTGATGTCTTTGTTCGCGGCAATATTTACCAAAAGGAAAATACCAAATGCTACAAAGGGAAGCAGCACCCTCAAAGCCGTCTTCAAGTTTGCGCTCACATTAAATGCAGAAGCAGCGGATGTCCAACGACCTATCATCAAGCTAGCCCAAAATAAAGAAATAAATGGCGCCACCTCATGCGTTTTATAACCCAATTGAGACTTAAGGTATTCGGGTAAATTGGCAGCAGTTGCTACCTCAACACCCACATATAGAAAAATCGCCACCATACCCATGATCAGTTGCGGGTAGGCCAAAGCCGATTTTTGAGCAGGAGCATCGGTGTTGATTTCCTCAGCAGAATCTTCCTGATAAGAATCGGTTTTTAAACGCCAGAAAATCGCACCAAAAATCAAAAATAAGGCCCCTAAAATCAAATAAGGGATTTTAACGGCGGTAATATCTAAAACAGCAACTTCTCCTTCGCCCAAACGACCAAAAACAGCAAAGCTTACCAATAATGGACCAATAGTGGTTCCTAAATTGTTAATGCCTCCAGCCATACTCAAACGTTGTGAACCGGTTTCTGGTGTCCCTAATAAAATGGCAAACGGATTGGCAGCGGTTTGTTGAAAGGAAAATCCAATTCCAACTACAATTAAACCACTTAACAGCAAATTGAATGATCCGTAATTCGCAGCGGGTATGAACAATAAAGTTCCCAGTGTACTAACAAATAAACCCACCGCAATCCCTTTTCCATAACCCCAATCTTTTACCAAGTCAAACTTGAGAAATTTAATCATTGCCAGGTAAATCAAACTACCTAAGGTATAAGCAACGTAAAAAGCGAACGCAATTAATTGGCTCTTACCCTGAGATAAAGACAAATGGTCTTTAAACACTGGAATTAAAATGTCATTACTTGCAGCTACAAATCCCCAGAAGAAGAATACGCTGACTAAAACGGCGAAGGTGCGCATGGCGTTATTGTTTTTCATACAATATCAAAAAGTCAAATCTATGCATTTTTTACAAAAAACAAAGAAAAAATAATTTGCAACTATCGCAAATGGGGATTTTCTGGCTGTTGATTGTAATTTGCGCCCAAAAATGAAACAAGCTCTTTCGATTTATGTTGTGCAAACCGATTTGGTCTGGGAAAATTCCCTTCAGAATTTATTGCGATTTCAATGGCATATTCAACAAACGGCGCCTAATAGCTTAATCCTTTTGCCTGAAATGTTTGCTACGGGCTTCACGATGAATCCTGCAGATTTTGCACAAGAAATGGATGGGATGGCGGTAAATTGGATGCAAGAAATGAGCATGGATCGCTGTATTTGTGGGTCATTGGCAATTATTGAGAATGGAGCCTACTACAATCGATTTTTAGCCGTTGCCAATGGTGAAATTATTGCACAATATGATAAGAAGTATTTGTTTTCTTTGGGAACCGAACAAGAACATTATACCCCAGGAACGCAAAGTGTTTGCTTTGAATGGAACGAATGGACCATCGCTCCTTTTATTTGTTACGACCTTCGATTTCCCGAATGGATGCGCCAACAAGCGGGCGCAGACCTTATGCTCGTTTCTGCGCATTGGCCCAAATCCAGAATGACTGCTTGGAATACCTTGTTAAAGGCAAGGGCTATCGAGAACCAATGTTTTATAGCAGCATCAAACCGGGTGGGTAAGGATTTTTTAGGATTTCCCTATACAGGATGTTCGCAAATTATTGATTTCATGGGATCGCAAATGGTGGCACCAGTGGAAAATCGAGAAGTATTGATACATCAAGTTTTGGAACAAAATCCGATGCTCGCATATCGCAAAAAATTCCCATTCCTCGATGACATTTCGCATTCCTGATCCACCATTTATAATTCACCATTCATAATTCGTATCTTTGCAGCTATGAATCAAGAGCATTTGAAGGATATAAGGAGCCGCGTGCAGGCTTTGGGGAGGTATCTTTGACGTCGAACGCAAATTAGCCGAAATCGCCGATGAGGAAGAGCAAACGCTCGATCCTAATTTTTGGAACGATTCCAAAAAAGCAGAAGCCCACCTAAAAAAGATTAAAGAAAAGAAGATTTGGACCGATTCGTACCAGCAAATTTTAAATTCCCTGGGCGATTTGGATGTGTTGAATGAATTCTCGGAAATGGGCGAAGCCACCGAAGAGGAAGTTCAAAGTCAATACAAGCAAGTATTAAACGAAGTCGAGGAACTCGAGTTCAAAAACATGCTGCAATCTGAAGAAGATGCTTTGGGTTGTGTATTAGAA
This sequence comes from Bacteroidia bacterium, assembly GCA_965655465.1. Taxonomy (GTDB): domain Bacteria; phylum Bacteroidota; class Bacteroidia; order NS11-12g; family UBA955; genus VMCP01. The sequence continues at coordinate 3,047 of CBFHGY010000128.1, forward strand.
ATCAATGCCGGTGCCGGTGGTACAGAAAGCTGCGATTGGGCTTCCATGCTGTATCGCATGTATATCATGTGGGCGGAGAAAAACGGATTTAAGGTATCTGAACTGGATCGCACCGATGGTGATGTGGCCGGCATAAAAAGCATTTCCCTAGAAATTAACGGTCCTTTTGCATTCGGATATTTAAAAGGAGAAAATGGAGTTCACCGTATGGTGCGTATTTCACCTTTCGATAGCAATGCCCGCCGTCATACTTCATTTGCATCGGTTTATGTATACCCCTTGGCCGATGATACGATTGAAATCGACATCAAACCCGCAGATATTGACTTTCATACATCGCGAAGTGGGGGAGCGGGTGGACAGAACGTGAACAAGGTAGAAACCAAAGTGCAACTTACACACATCCCAACGGGTATTGTAGTGGTTTGTCAAGTAGAACGCAGTCAGCTGGGCAACCGCGAACGCGCCATGGCCATGTTGAAATCGCGTTTATACGAAATGGAATTGCAAAAGCGCAACGCGGCAAGAGAAGAAATCGAAGCGGGTAAAATGAAAAACGAATGGGGATCGCAAATCCGAAATTACGTTTTCCATCCCTATAAACTGATCAAAGACGTGCGAACAGAAACCGAAACCAGCAATGTGAACCACGTTATGGACGGCGACCTTTGGCCATTTATCAAAGCCTATTTGCTGAAAACGCAGGGGTAAATTTGAATCATGAATGGTGAATTATGAATGGTATGCTGTTAATTGACGGTAGTAAATTAACAGCATACGTTTTGTGATAAAAATCGAAACTGTATCACATAACCGCAATCATCAAATATAGAGACACATACGAGCAAAGCGAGTCCATTAAGACTGAAGGGAATCTTTATAAACCATTAAACACCGCTCTCGTGCCATTTTGTGATCTACCATCGGCTTGGGATACGCTGCTGTGCCATATTCGGGTACCCATGTTTTTACGTACGTATATTCAGGATCGAACTTTTCCAATTGCGATTGCGGATTGAAAACCCTGAAATAAGGGGCCGCATCTACACCGCTACCCGCCGCCCACTGCCAGCCACCGTTATTACTCGCCAGTTCAAAATCCAGTAATTTCTCCGCAAAATACGCCTCGCCCCAGCGCCAATCAATCAACAAATGCTTGGTAAGGAAACTGGCCACAACCATTCGCACGCGGTTGTGCATGAAACCTGTAGTATTCAACTCTCGCATACCCGCATCTACCAAAGGATACCCCGTTTTGCCGGCTTTCCATTTTTCAAATTCCAATTCGTCATTGCGCCACGCAATGCCATCGTATTGTGACTTAAAAGAACCCTTTACCACATGCGGAAAATGCCATAAAATTTGC
>CBFHGY010000129.1:0-4267 GCA_965655465.1 Bacteroidia bacterium
AACACATCGTTTTTTTTAAGGCTTTGAATGATCAAGATTTTGAAGTGCTCAGAATTTTACATGAACGGATGGACATAAGAAATAGAATGTCACAAAAGTAAAAATACAACCGCTGTATTTATTCTAGATACTCTGCGATTTCTCCATAACACCACAAATCGACGATTTTTTCGGTTTTTTACAAAACCAACTGCCTCTAACTTTGTTTAACTATTTGTATGAACGCTTTAACGAATGCCCTCGTTTTGTTGAGTTTTTTTGTTTTCATGGAAGGATTTGCTTGGTTTACACACAAATACATCATGCATGGCATATTATGGATTTGGCATAAGTCGCACCATGAACCCCGAAAAGGTTCGCTTGAACTCAATGATCTGTTTGCCTTTATGTTTGCGTTGCCTTCTGCAATACTGATTATCTACGGAAGTCAACACTTCGATTGGCGGTTTTTCGCAGGATTGGGAATCGCCCTATACGGATTGGCCTATTTTATCGTTCACGATGTTTTTGTGCACCAACGCGTAAAATGGCTGAAAACAACTCAAGTGCCCTATTTTAGAGCCATGCGCTTAACGCACCACTTGCACCATGCCGTGCATACCAAACAAGGAGCCGAAGCTTTTGGTTTCCTCTTTGTGCTACCTAAATTCTACAAACGTTTCAATGGCAAATAAAACCGTAACTATCGTTGGAGCCGGACTCGGATCCCTGGCAACCGCTTTGCGCCTTTCTTACAAGCGCTATGATGTGCATATCATCGAAAAACAATCCAATGCGGGCGGCAGACTCAATATTCTTAAACAAGACGGCTTTACCTTCGATGTAGGTCCCTCGTTCTTTTCCATGAGTTATGAGTTTCACGAACTGTTCAACAGTATCGGCGAACCCATCCCTTTTGAATTGAATGAATTGAATCCCCTTTACACCGTCAATATTGCGGGTTCTGATCGCGTATTTCAAATTTATAAAGACCTCGATAAACTCGCTGAAGAATTCCGAGGTATCGAAGACGATTTCGAAGTCAAAGCGCGAAAATACCTGAAAGGAGCCAAAGACATTTTTCACGATACCGAATACAAAGTCATTAAGAAAAACTTCGACTCCATCCTGCAATTCTTGATGTCGATGGCCACAGTGCCCTTAAAACACCTGCCTAAACTATTCAGAACCTTTTGGGAGGAATTAGAGCGACATTTTGATTCGGAAGAGGTGAAAATTATTTTCTCCTTGGTGGCCTTTTTCTTAGGGGCTACCCCATTCAATACCCCCTCTGTTTATAATTTGTTGAACTACACCGAACTGGAACACGACGGTTATTGGAACGTAAAAGGCGGTATGTATAAAATCGTTGAAGGCATCCTTCCGATGCTCGAAAAGAAAGGCGTTAAAATTACCTACAATACCGAAATCGTTGCCGCTCAATACGATAAAGATACATTGATTTCCCTAACAGACGATAAAGGACAAACCTACTCCTCCGATGTGTTTGTGGTTAATGCCGATGCAGCTTGGTTTCGGGGGAAGTTTTTAAAACGCCCTAAATACAGTGAAGAAAAACTCGATAAACTAGAGTGGACACTCGCGCCTTTTACCATTTATTTAGGAGTGAAGGGCAAAATCGACGGTATACACCACCATAATTATTTCTTGGGGGATAATTTCCGTGATTATGCCGATACGATTTTCAGAAGTACGGTAACGCCTAAAAAGCCCTACTATTACGTAAACGTAGCCAGCAAAAGCAATCCCGATAGCGCGCCTGAGGGATGCGAAAATCTCTTTATTCTATGTCCTGTGCCAGACAGGAGGGTAAAACCCAATTGGGATGATGCCGAAACGCTTGCGGCCGAAATTATCGAAGATTTAGGAAATCGTGTTGGATTTGATATCAAAAACAATATCCTCACCAAAGTTGTTTATACTCCGGAAGACTGGCAGAAAATGTTTAATCTGTATAAAGGCAGTGGTTTGGGACTCGCGCATGGCTTGAACCAAATAGGAGCCTTCCGACCTTCCAACAAAGACGAAAAACTCAACAATCTTTATTACGTAGGAGCTAGCACGGTACCCGGTACCGGACTGCCCATCGTAGTGATAGGTTCAAAATTGGTATTAGAACGCATAGAAGATGAGCATCCCATTGTATAACGCCACAAGCAAAGAACTTAGCCGCAAGGTTTCGTTGAATTATTCAACGAGCTTTTCCTTGGGCATTCAACTTTTAGCCAAAGAATACCGTTGGGCGGTATTTGCTACGTATGGTTTTGTGCGCTTCGCGGATGAAATTGTAGATACTTTTCACGGTTATGATAAGGAACGTTTGTTGCGTGAGTTCAAGCAACAGACCTATCAAGCCATCGAAATGGGTATTAGTACCAATCCGATTCTGCACTCTTTTCAAATGGCTGCAAATCAATTTGGAATTACCAATGATCTCATTGAACCGTTTTTCCAAAGTATGGAAGAAGATTTAGACACGCATACCCACGATGCCAAATCTTATTCGGAATATATTTACGGAAGTGCGGAAGTGGTAGGCTTGATGTGTTTGAAGATTTTTTGTAAAGGAAATCAAAGACAATATACCGAATTATTGCCTTTTGCACGCAGTTTAGGGGCGGCATTTCAAAAGGTGAACTTTCTAAGGGATATCAAAAGCGATGTTGAAGACAGAGGTCGGGTTTATTTCCCGGGAGTCGATTTCTCACACTTCGCTGATGAAGATAAAATGTTGATCATTGAAGATGTTAAAAAAGACTTCGAACATGCCTACAAGGGTATCGTAAAACTACCCATGGGTGCGCGTTTAGGGGTTTACACCGCCTATATCTACTACTTGAAGCTTTTGCAAAAAATCGAACGCACTACTGCCACCGATATTATGAATAGCCGCATTCGAATTCCCAATAGCCAAAAAATCGTTCTTTTGGCTCAAAGTTTCGTCCGCGAAAAAATGATGTCCGCTTAAACTTCGCTCCCCTCGATTCAAGTATTTTTAACTAGCTGAATCATTTAAGTATTGGTCCGAGAACAGAGCGAGCGTCACTTGTGAAGCGTCATGGGGCGAGCGAAGCGATCTCACCCGAACAGCCAAGAAAATACCTCATCCACCTTTCCAAAACTGTGTAACCGAATTTTCCGACTCGGACTATCTGGAATTTTATTGTATTTCGAAATTATCATATCGGTAAAGCCTAATTTTTCGGCTTCCGAAATTCGTTGTTCAATGCGTTGAATGGCACGAACTTCTCCAGAAAGACCTACTTCCCCAGAAAAAACATAACCCTGTGGTAAGGATATTCCTTGGTAACTGCTCATGATTGCCGACATTAATGGCAGGTCTAAAGCGGGGTCTTCTAGGCGTAAGCCACCTGCCAAATTCACGAAAACATCCGATTGTCCTAACCGGAATCCACAACGCTTTTCTAAAACCGCCAATAACATATTCAAGCGGCGGATATCAAAGCCTGTGGCAGAGCGTTGAGGGGTGCCATAAACTGCGGTACTCACGAGTGCTTGTACTTCTAATAAAAGAGGTCGCACTCCTTCTAAAACACTGGCGATAGCCACGCCACTAAGGGCTTCATCGCGATGAGAAAGCCAGATTTCTGAGGGATTTTTAACGGGTTGCAAACCGCTGCCGCGCATCTCGTAAATTCCCATTTCTTGGGTGCTTCCAAAACGATTTTTGAGTGTTCTCAAAATGCGGTAAACATGGTGCCGATCGCCTTCAAATTGGAGAACCGTATCGACCATGTGTTCCAATACTTTCGGTCCTGCAATGGCACCATCTTTTGTGATATGGCCAATCAAGAGGACTGGGGTATCGGTTTCCTTTGCGAATTGTAACAGTTTGCCTGTACACTCTCGTATTTGAGAAATGCTACCGGGGGTAGATTCTATGGCATCCGAATATAAAGTTTGAATCGAATCTACAATGAGTACTTCAGGTCGATCACGTTGCACCTGATCGAGAATGTTTTCGAGCATAGTTTCGGTAAGAACCTGACAATGTTCGTTTTGAATTCCAATTCGTTCGGCGCGAAGTTTTATTTGGGATTCGCTTTCTTCTCCACTTACATATAACACATTGAGATGCGATTCGAGGGCCATTTGAAGTAAAAGGGTGCTTTTACCAATTCCAGGCTCTCCACCCAGCAATATCACCGCGCCAGGTACAAGTCCGCCCCCTAATACTAAGTTCAATTCGCTATCTGAAAGTACGGCCTTTTGTGTAACTGAGGTTTCGATCTCTCGTATATTTATT
>CBFHGY010000130.1:0-4254 GCA_965655465.1 Bacteroidia bacterium
AATAATAATTGTAATAAAATTCGAAAGGAAATAGGCAAAAGGATCATCGATAAATAAATCAACAAAGGTTGATTCTTTAGTCCATGGTATAAAAGGTAAAAAGCATAGACCAGAGCACATATTGCTATGAACAAAGAAACGTAAAATGTCATGAAGTATATTTACCTCAAAAATAAACTTTTGGGTAATTTTTAGGGGTAAATTTCAAAAAATGACGATATTTTATACTTATTGCTATTTTATCAAAGTGGCAATACCCATGTAGAAGGTCATACCCGAATACGGAACTGTCTTAAAAATATTAGATACGTTATCGGTTCCAATAATAACGGGCCCCATACGAGTGTGCATCCCAAAATTCATGGAATTTGTAAATGATTGATAACGTATGGGTATCGCAAATTCAAACCATTTGTGTTCAAATCTTGGAATGATACTTACGTTACTGTGTTGAATAAATTCCCATTTTCCGCTGAGATTCATAGCTTGTTGCCAATGAGCCCCTACCAAAATTCCGGGTAAAATTTTCCAATCCGCCTGCAACTGCAAAGTTGATGGCAATACCACACGGGTTTTTTCATTGTTATTTTTAAGAACGCCTTGTTGACGCGCAATTTCTAGCGTATGATCCAGAACTGCCTGACTTCCTTGAGATAAAGCCAATACAAATTCTGGTGTATTCAGTGCCATTTTAAAGGGGTTTTCATCCGCGTTTATGATATACCCTTCGTTCTGATTGTTATAACTGATGCTTCCCAGATCTAATACAGCCGCACTAAATTTAAATGTGTAATCTTTATATCCTGGTCGTTCGTTAAATTCCGTTTCCATATCTGTTCCAAATTCAACGGTAATACCAAGATCTAATCCATACCCAATACCTGTAATATTTCCGAGACTAGGCATGCTTCCCGCCAAAACCCCTCTAAACAATTGTTTAAGTAAATTATTATCGGTGTATGCCAATTCCATTCTGCCAGAACTCATGATTAAAGAATCCATCCCTATGGTTTTTAACTGTACCCCGGTATTGGAAATATTTACACTTCCCATCCCTAATATTCCTTTTAATGATGTACCCAATCCAATTTTCAAATTCGAATTATTGATAATTCTATACCCTAAAACTGCAGAAATTTCTTGATATGAATTGGCGCTCATTGAAAACGATTGTGAAGCAATATTTAAAGGATTGATCAAAGTTTGAGAATCAATCCATTGCGCTGCCCAAGTCCATAATTGATTGGATATGCCATTTAAAGCCAACTGCGATCGTGTTCTTGTAGCAGTACCCCATACAAATCGGCCGTATTGATTTGCATAAGCAGGCCCACGAAACTCGGAGTTCATATTCATATTTATAGCTCTCAAGGTTGGATCCGTTTTTAGCCAACTCTCCTGCCAATCAATTTTACCATCTGCATTTCTGTATTCATCCCCAACCCTTCCACTAATTAGACTCCACATAGAAAATGGGGCTGCTAAATTGAAATAATCGTTAGAAACTTCAAATCCAAATGTTCCAATATTTGCACTACGTTTATGCGTAAGCATGGTAACAGAGGCCGGATTGGTATAGATCCCGTTTACACCCGCATAGTTGCTATTTTGAAGAGCCGAAAAAGATTGCGACGCGCACCATGAATACAAGAGAAAACCCGAAACTCTAATTAGATTTAGACCTAATTTATACATTCTACAAAGATAAAATCATTTTTTTCTTGGGTTTGAAAAATTTGAATTGCCTTAAAAAGCAAATGACATAAAAAAGGCCGCCTAATCGGCAGCCTTTTTTATGTCATCTAATGGTTATAATTAACGGATGATAAACTTTGAAGTTTGTGTTCCGATGCTTGACTTAACATTCACAACGTACATACCTGCAGCTAACTCAGAAGTTGCGATACGTACTTCGTTGATTCCACGGTTCATGTTTTCATAAGACTGTACACTCAATACACGACCATTAATGTCTGTAAGTTCCACATTCACAGCTGCATTGTTGTTCAATTCGAAGTTAACGGCAACCTCTTGACCTTGGTTGCTTGGATTTGGGAATACTTTTAAAGCTGCAACGCCATTTTTCAAGGCTTCAACGGATGCATTTTCAGTAGTAATATCGATCCAATATCCTAACATCGTACTGGTAGTATAAATACTAGTTGGGTAGTAAGACTGCCAACCGTTTGAAGTTCTCACACCATTTCTTAAAACTGAAGGCGTCCAGAATGTATTGTTATAACGGTAAGGTGTTTCGCTTACCACCGCGATATTTTCCCAATAGTGTGCGCGTACACCATATCCATTAATTTGGCTTCTGTGATTAGGATCACTCCAATTCATGAAGGTATCGTTAAAGGCTGGTTTCTTCATGTTTTTAAACACCAAGCAGAATCCAACAACATTTGCGTTTAATTGCGCGGCATTGGTACTTAAAGACTTGAAATTAGAAGGAACAACACCCGTTAATCTGCTGTATAATGAACCTGCATTGCGGTCCACAGAATCACCATCTCCTGTGCGGAAAAGGATGGTATCCGTTCCAATAGCAGCCGTATTTAATAAGGTACTTGCTTTATATGTGGTTGGGTTAGGATATCCGAACAAGTTGGTTCCACCTACAATGCTAGCAAATCCCAAGCCTTGGAAATTGAAATATTGAACGAACAAAGTATCAACGATTTCCACGTTAAAGGTATCGAAAGTAGCTACTTTAATGGTGTCTTGCATAACAGAATCACGGAATTGAATGCGTTGCATTGAATCTGCATTTCTTACGTAAAACTGAACCCAACGGATGGTATCAACCGTATAAGGATTGAAGCGCGTTAAAACAGGCTGACCCGTTATTTGGTAACTAGAATCTTTAGGATCAAATACAGAACCCATAGTGTGAATAAAACCACGACCGGTTGTACCGTCTGTATAAACGGTTAATGCATTGGTATCTTCCGTAAGCCAACGAACGTATGTAGTAGCCTCACCTATCATTTGAGTTTCACCATAGGATGAAACGTAATTGTATTGGCCGGAAAGGGTCTCCGCTCTTCGTGTGGTCACAAAATCACCCTTTGACGTATGAATACGCTGTTGGGTTGACATTGGACCAATCTTCATGTCTTGAGGATGAATACGCTCAAGTTTAGGTGCTTGTGCAAAAGCGCTAATCGCACTTACCAACACCAATCCAGTTAAAAGTAATTTCTTCATTCCGATAATGTTAAGTTTTAAATTGTTTCAAATATAGTGCTTGATCACGTATAAAGGATAATTTCAGCCTTCATCAAAGAAAAAAATCAAGCTTTTGTGTTGCAAAAATTACAAATATTAAATATCTCCTTCAAAAGGCCTTAAAATGATTTCCTCCATAAGGGTTCTTTCATTGATTTTCCATGCAAGTACTAAGGTTTCTGCGACATCTGATGCTCTCATAAACCGACTTTCGGGCAAATCTACGTCGGCCCAAGAGTCTGTCAATGTCGCTCCGGGCAATACAGCACTTACACGTATTCCATTAGGAATTAATTCTTTTCTCAGGCTCTTTGAAAAACCGATCAAGGCATGTTTGGTTACTGCATACCCCCCGCCTGCTTCATAAGCCGCAATACTGGCGATGCTGCACATATTAAAAATATGTGAACGTTCCTGCTGTTTCATTAACGGAATTAAGCCCCTGGTTACATAGTATGCAGAGAAAAAGTTCGTTTGCATTTGCATGAACATTTGTCCTTCGGGCTCTCCCATTAAGGTACCTGGTAAAAACACACCTGCATTATTAACCAAAACATCCACAGAAATCTGCTGGCTTTTGATGTAATCAACCAACTTCAAGCATTCAGATTCTTGCGACAAATCGGCGGTAAAGGTGTTTACCGAAATTCCAAATTGTTTACTAAGCTGTTGGGAAACTTCCCCCAAAAGGGATGCATTTCTAGCACTTAAAATTAGGTTAAAATTCGAAGCCGCAAAAGCTTCCGCAACCGCCTTCCCTATGCCCCTACTTGCACCCGTAATTACTGCTATGCGTTTGCTATTATCCATTCATTGAAACCAAAAATTCGGTATTATCTTGGGTATGTTGCATATTTTTCAGGAAGGTATTCATGGCTTCTTCCGAATTCATATCTGCTAAATAATTCCGCAAAACCCACATTCGTTGTAGGGTGATTTTATCTACCAACAAATCTTCACGGCGCGTGCTCGATGCGGTAATATCAATTGCGGGGAAAATACGACGGTTCGATAATTTACGAT